>JANOHG010000899.1:0-8588 GCA_031406375.1 Archangiaceae bacterium
GAGCAGGAGCGAGACGAGGAAGAAATCGACTCCATGAAACACGATGCTTCCCGCGCGCGCGTAGGTGTCGATGTTCGCTTGAAAGTCGGCGGGCATCTCAGTCCAATGACGGTTGGATTTCACGTGGTGCCCGATGTGGTACCCGTCGTTGAACGCCTTGTGGTTGTAGCCGGCGTTGATGCAGGTGATGGAATTGAGCAGGCTGTTGCCTGGGTCGTTGTGGTCGATGAACGCGTGCTGACCCCAGTTTCCCATCATCATCAGGAAGCGAACCACGACCAGCGGCAGCGCGAAGCCAATCAACCCGCCGCGAAGGTCGATAAGACAGGCGACAGCCACCAGCGCCCAGTGGCTGAACTCGGCGATCAACATCCGGCGCGCAAGGGGTGCGCGCGACTTCTTCTTCGCCAGGTAGTGAGGCACCTCATAAACGCCGAGAAAAAAGAAGCGTGAAAAGTAGGCGATGAAGTGGAAAAAGTTGTCGCGTTGGAACTTCATCGTCGATGAAAGGTCCGGCGGCAGGTTGTTCTCGACGTGGTGCATTCCGACGTGGTGTTCCATGTAGCCGGTCGGAATCCCGAAGACGGCCGACATCAAGTACGGATGCAGCTGAGAGAAGAAGCGCGGGCGACGCACGAAGGGGCGGTGCATCGTGTTGTGCAACATCAAGATGACCGGGGCCGAAAGCCATGCCCACGCTGCGATGTAAACGGGCACGACCCACCACTGAAAGCGGAACAGCAGCAGCGCCAGAATCGGCACCATGATTCCGCACGCTTTGAGGGTCAGCCGCACGAAGACTTCGTCGCGCGGGTCATACAGCGCCTTCAAGCACCAGCTGTGCAGCCACGACGGGCCGTACTTGGGAACGTCGGTGGGGTCGGTAAGCGTGAGCGCCATGCGGATGTGCGGCGGGTTAATCACGGACGCGCCCTCGAGCGCCAGTCACGGGTTTCGAAACGATGAGGAGGTCGACGGTCATCTTCTCGCCAGACCGATTCCGACGAGCGCCAGGCCGAGGCAGAAGGGAAGCAGTCCTGCTCCGAGGCCGTACTCCACACAGGTCAACGCTTCCGATGTTCCGGCAAGGCGAAGTTTGTCTCGAACCTCAGGACTCACGTGTTCGAGCGCGCTTTCCATCTGACTGAGTCCAAGGAAGTAACCCAACACTCCGAGAATTGGTGCAATGGCTCCAAACGCCATCAGCCCGCCTGCGCACCACAAGGTGCGCGCCTTTGCGAGGGTGAGGGTGATTACCACCGAGCAAACGCCGCCCAAGGTGCCAACGCCGCCCAGCAGCACGAGGGGAACCATCACCCAGCCGCCGGCCGCGTAATCGCGCGCAAAGCCGTCGAAGAACATTCTGATCATGCACGCCCCTCGGCGCGCAACCGCCGCCACTGCAGGGTGAGGCACAGCGTTCCCAGCAGCAGCGCAGGAAAACCCACCATCGCGCCGAAGGTAACCATCACCCTTGCGGCGTGCTCACCAGCGGCGAGAACAACGCCGCGATCTTCTGGCGACACCATCGAAGCAGCACCCATCGCTCCACGGTGGTGTGACACTTGGCCGAGCACACCCAGTCCGATTGCAAGCAGACCTGTCGCCATCACCCAAGTCGACATCATCACCGCAGTGCGTGCGCGCTTCGAAGACGCCATCAGCGCCAGCGCCCCCGTCGATCCAACCGCGGCGAACAGGCAGATCGCCACCAACAGGTACACCAGCGGCCCACCTTCTCGAATCACGTCCAAAACAACCCCCACGTCCCAAACGCCTCGCCGTGGGCTCGTACCCCATTGGTCGGCTAAAAACCATAGTCATCCCATTGGTTTACGGGTTCCCGTCGGTCGACGATTGGTCCCCTTTTCGAGGTCAAAACTGTTAGGAGTTCAGAGCACTTTTTACTGCCTGTTCTGGACACTGATGGACAACGCCATTCCGACTGCTGTCGTCCCGAATCCTGCCGAGTACGGCGCTGCAAGCATCACGGTTCTCGAAGGTCTCGAGGCGGTGCGCAAGCGGCCCGGAATGTACATCGGCGACACCAACGTCTACGGCTTGCACCACCTCGTTTACGAAGTAGTCGACAACTCGGTTGATGAAGCGTTGGCGGGTTATTGCACCGACATCGAAGTGGTCGTTCACATCGACAACAGCATCTCGGTCACCGACAACGGACGCGGAATTCCGGTCGGGCCGCATCCGACAGTGATTGGAATGGACACCGTCGACGTTGTGATGACGAAGCTGCATGCAGGTGGAAAGTTCGAGAACTCTGCCTACAAGGTTTCCGGCGGGCTCCACGGTGTTGGCGTCTCGTGCGTCAACGCGCTGTCCGAGCAACTGACGCTCGAGATTCAGCGCGGAGGCAAGGTCTACCAGCAGAAGTACGCGAAGGGCATTCCGCAGCAGCAGGTTACTGAAATCGGAGTGACCGACAAGCGCGGTACCAAAGTCACCTTCAAGCCAGACACCACCATCTTCGAAGCCACCGAATACAACTTCGAGACTCTGTCGGAACGGCTGCGTGAGCTCGCCTTTCTCAACGCGGGCCTGCACATCACCATCAACGACGAGCGCAATGGCAAGAGCCACGACTTCAGGTTTTCGGGTGGGTTGATTAGCTTCGTCGAGTTCTTGAACCGCGCGAAGGTGGGGCTGCACGAGAAGCCAATCTTCGTGAAGGCTGAGAAGGAAAGCGTCAGCCTCGAGCTGGCGATGCAGTGGAACGATGGCTACGACGAGCGGATTTTTACCTTCGCCAACAACATCAACACCCACGAGGGCGGAAGCCACCTGTCAGGCTTCAAGTCGGCGCTCACCCGCACCATCAACAGCTACGCGGAAAAGAGCCAGCAGTGGAAGGACTTGAAGGAAACTCCCACCGGAGACGACGCGCGCGAAGGGCTGGCGGCGGTCATCTCGGTGAAGCTGCCCAACCCGCAGTTCGAAGGGCAGACGAAGACGAAGCTCGGAAACTCGGAGCTCAAGGGAATCGTCGAGCAGTTGGTGAACGAAGCGCTGTCGACCTGGCTCGACGAGAACCCGACCAACGCGAAGAAAATCGTCGGGAAAATTGGCGATGCGACCCGGGCGCGGCTCGCGGCGCGAAAGGCCCGTGAGACCGTTCGCCGGAAGGGAATTCTCGACGGCAGCGGGCTGCCAGGAAAGCTCGCCGACTGCCAATCGAAGGATCCGTCGGAGTGCGAGCTGTACCTGGTCGAGGGAGATTCCGCAGGTGGCACCGCCAAGCAGGCCCGCTTCCGCAAGAATCAAGCGATCCTTCCGCTTCGCGGCAAGATTCTGAACGTCGAGAAGGCCCGCTTCGAGAAGATGCTCACCTCTGAGCAGATTGTGACGCTCATCACCGCGCTCGGCACTGGCATCGGCAAAGAGGACTACAAGCCTTCGGAAGTCCGGTACCACCGCATCATCATCATGACGGACGCCGACGTTGACGGTGCTCACATTCGCACTTTGCTGCTGACGTTCTTCTATCGGCAGATGCCCGAGTTGATCGCCAACGGGTACCTGTACATCGCGCAACCGCCTCTGTACAAAATCACCCGCTCGAAGAAAGAGCTCTACCTCAAGGACAACGACGCCAAGGACGAGTACCTGTTGGCGATCGCCTCCGAAAGGACACGCCTTCAGGTCAACGGCCAGGAAGTCACCGGCGAAGACCTCAAGGCGTTGCTGCGCAAAGTCCGCACCTACCAGCAGCGACTCGAGAAGCTCGCGGTTCGCAGAGACTCCCGCGTCCTCGACGCGCTATTGCAGGCAGCGAACCTGACCCGGGAAGGGTTGATGGACAAGGACCTGGGTCAGCTCGAAGTCGACAAGCTGGTCGAATACCTCGAGGCGCGTACACCCGACATCCTCGACCACATGAAAATCGAGCGACTCGATGATCCTCAGCACTCGAGCAAGAAGTTGGTCTTCAAGAGCGAAGTGAATGGCTCGCCCCGCGAGACGGTCATCGACACGGTATTCCTCGAGAGCGCCGAATACGGAGCGCTGCTGACTCTCAAAGAGACGCTGCGGGCTTTCGGCGCGCCGCCCTACGAAGTGCGCATCGGAGAAGCCGTTCACACCGCGTACACCTACCAGGACGTGCTCAAGCTCGCGCTCGACGAAGCGTCAAAGGGCGTCGCCATCCAGCGGTACAAAGGGCTGGGCGAAATGAACGATTACCAGCTGCGCGAGACCACGATGGATCCCAGCAAGCGCACGCTGCTGCAGGTGAAAGTCGTCGATGAAATCTCGACCAGCGACACCTTCACGCTGCTGATGGGCGAAGTCGTCGAAGATCGCCGCAAGTGGATTGAAGACAACGCGCTGAAGGTCAACAACCTCGACACCTGAGTGATGGAAATGCGGAACCTCAGCGCGCTCGTCGTCTTGATGTCCGTTTCGGTGCTGGCTGCCGAGGGAAACCTGCTGGCAGGCAAGGTTCCGATGCACGTCGAAGGCATCAATGATCCACAGCGGATGACCGATGGAATCGCCCCTCCGGAAGGCGATGAGTGGAGATCAACGCGCACGTCGGTGGTAGCGATCAACGGCTCGGCGATTTGGGATCTCGGAGCTCTGAAGCCGATTCGCGCCGCGATGATGCAGGGCGACAACAACGACGACTACTTGCTCGAGGCCAGCGTCGACAACAGCGTGTGGAACCCGCTCTGGCGTGTGCACACCGTCACAGAGCCCGGCCTTCGGCTGCGCGCGATTCGAACGCTCGACGCGTCAGCGCGGTATGTGCGGTTGACCGCGCGCGGTGGCGATGGCTCGTTCAGCGTCAGCGAGGTTGAGCTGCACAGCGCCCCCGAGACGATGGCGGATTCAGCGCTCAAGCGTCAGCGGGGAAGAGCCTCGGACGAGCTGCCCGGTTTGTTGTGGGCGGTGACGTTGGGGTCGATCGCCTTCCTCGTTCACCACAAACAGAAGATTCTCTGGGTCATCGGAGCACCGCTGGTCTCGACACTGCTTTGGGCGTCGTTGACCGCGTTGCTGGATCGCTTCGTCGGTTGAATGTCTCGCTGCCCGATTGGGTGGCGATAGGAACTTCGAACTTGCCGAAAATCTCGTGCGCCTTGCGCCAGTCGTTGTCATTCATGTTTCGCAACGACCCCTGGCTGACGTTCTAAGGTCCTGCCCCCATGTACCGTGGCTTACGCGTCATCGCGATGGCGCCCGTTCTCAATGAAGAGTTGAAGATTGGCGAGGTCGTGCGTCGCACGCCGCGGAACATCGTCGATGAGATGCTGGTCATCGACGATGGCTGCACCGACTCGTCGCCCGCGGTCGCAAAGTCGTTTGGAGCCAACATTCTCACCATGGGCTACGTCGCGGGCGTTGGAGCCGCGCTTCGTGCGGGCTACGCGTATGCGGTGGAACGCGGCTACGACGTCGCGGTGGTGATGGCCGGGAACAACAAGGACTCACCAGAAGAGATTGCTGCGCTCCTTGATCCGATTGCCGACGGTCGCGCCGACTTTGTGCAAGGAAGCAGGTTCCTCAAGCGCGACGCGAACTTCGGGCCGATGCCGCTCTACCGGAAGGTCGCCACCCGCGTGCACCCGCTGCTGTTCTCGCTGGCCGCGCGCAAATACGTCACCGAATCGACCAATGGGTTTCGTGCCGTGCATCGACGCGTGCTGATGGATCCACGCATCGACCTCAATCAATCATGGCTTGACGAGTACGAGCTTGAGCCCTACCTCTACCTGCGCACCATCCAAACGGGGTATCGCACCACGGAAGTCGCTGTCACCAAGGTCTACCCGCCCAAGAAGGTCGGGCAAACGAAGATGAAACCCATCACCGGTTGGTGGAGCATCCTTCGTCCGCTGGTTTACGTCGGTCTGGGAATCCGAAAATGAACGAGAAGAAGCCACCGTTTATCCACGAGAAGGCGTTGTGCGAATCCACCGAAGTCGGTGCGGGCACGCGCATCTGGGCCTTTGCTCACGTGATGAAGGGCGCGAAGGTTGGCGAAGACTGCAATTTGTGCGACCACGCGTTCATCGAGAACGGCGCCGTTCTCGGCAACAAAGTCACCGTGAAGAACGCGGTGCTCATCTGGGACAAGGTGACCATCGAAGACGAGGTCTTTCTCGGGCCGAACATGGTCTTCACCAACGACATGAACCCGCGGGTTGCTTTCAAGAAGTCCCCCGACACGTTTCTGCCGACGCGGGTCCGGCGCGGCAGCTCAATTGGCGCCAATGCGACCATCGTCTGTGGTGTCACTCTGGGTGAAAACTGCTTCGTCGGGGCAGGCAGCGTGGTGACTCGAGACGTGCCTGCCTTCGCCATCGTCGCTGGAAACCCCGCTCGGCGAATCGGATGGATGTGCGCGTGCGGCGAAAAGCTCAAGGGTTTGGGCCACCCTCCGCGCAAAGACTCGGTTGAGTCCCGGGTCGCGCATGCGCTGAAACATGACGGAGTCGAATGCACTTGTGGTCGGAAGTACGAGCTGCTTGACGAGAAGGTAGGACTTGTACCGCTCAGGTAAGACTTGAGCGGCTGATCCACCGATGTGGAAGTTGTTGCCGGGCCCGCAAGCGGCCTGACATCATCGCAGCAAGTAATATTGGGGCGTCGTCCAAGGGTAGGACATCAGACTTTGACTCTGAATATCCAGGTTCGAATCCTGGCGCCCCAGCAGAACCAGGGGCCGCGAAGTGATGGGGGTGCGGCATGGCGGGCAAAGAGATGCAGTTGGTCGCGGTAGGTGGAATCACGCCTGCGATGTTGAAAGACATCGAAGAACCGATTTCGGCGTTGCTCAGCGTGTCGGCGTTCGCCGGCAAGACGGTTTTGCCGAAACCCCAGTACGCATTCAACAAAGACCGCAATCAGTTCCACTCGAACGCCATCATGCGTCGGCTGCTCACCATCAAAGAGCCCGGCGCGCTGATGGTCCTCGGTGTCGCAGACGTCGATCTCTTCGTGCCGGACTCGCAGTTCGTCTACGGCGAAGCAGATCGCGAGTCGAGATCCGGGGTGCTGTCGACCTTTCGCTTGAAGAACGAGAACGAAAACATGAACATCAAGCGGCGGTTGCAGATTGAAGCGGTGCACCAGGCAGGACACCTGGTTGGCTTGTCGTACTGCGAGGACGTGAGATGCGTGATGTTCTTCGCGACGAGTTTGGCCGACTGCGATCGCCGTAACCTTGCGTTGTGCAACAACTGTCGCAACGAGCTGAACAAGCTGCGGCGCTAAGTACAGCTCCCCGGGACTTGGTGATCAATCACCCGATGCATTCGCGCTTGCTGCGTTGAGCTCCCTACGGCGTGCCGCCAGCACGCCTCGGTCGTTCGCCTTGCCATCCGGGCCGCCTCGCCAACCAATCGACCACCAGCTTCCGGGTCGCTGTACGAAGCGAAATTGAGCTTCAGGCTTTTGCTGTGGTGCTCTTGGCCCCAGCGATCGCGAAGTGCTCTCGTTACAGAAGGCGGCTGCCTCGCTGGCGCCCTTCGAGCCACTGCTGAAGAAAGCGCTTTGCCATTCGTACGCCGAACGCTTCACCGGCCCAGAGACGTTGAGCGACGCGTTCGAAGAACCTGCGGCAGCAGCGATGCTAGAAGAGATTGCGCAATGGGGACGCGAAGGGTTACCGAAGGTGCTGCGTGCGCAAGACGGGCGCTGACGAACTGGGGCCTTGGCCGCTTGAAGTACAAAGTGACGAACTTCCAAGGTCAAGTTGCGCGGAGACAACCATGAGAGTGATGGGGCTGTTGTGGGTGGCGGTGCTTGCGTCGGGGTGCGAGGAGCTGGCCGGAGGCGGCGGTGGCACGGGAGGCGGAGCGGGCGGTGGCGGAACGATGGTGTCTTTCACCAGGGGCTACGTCTTTGTTCGCAAAGACGACCGCAACATCTACCTCGTCGACGAGAAGGATTTGAAGGTTGCGGCGCGGTTGACCACCAGTGGAAACACCAGGCATCCATCTCTCTCGAGCGATGGAAAGTGGGTGGTGCTGGTGCGGCAGGTAGGCACCGAGACCGAGCTTGCGACTGTTCCCACCGCTGGTGGCAACAGCACGCTGGTGCTCACCTCGAGCGCGATGGTGAAGAATCTGCGAAACCCGGTGTTCTCAAAAGACCTGATGAAGATTTTCTTCAGTTACGACGTGGGGTCGTACAGCGTGGTCGGGGTCGTCAACATCGACGGGTCAGGGTTCAAGGCGCTCGCGGGTGGCTCGACGTTCAGCTACGCGTCGCCCAGCCTATCGACCGATGGCCTGGCACTGCTCGCTGGGGCGGGAACCAGCAGCGGCATGCTGTCGCAGCTGGAAAGGGTCGACGCTGCGAGTGGAATGGCGACCCCTGTCACCAACACTTTGGGGGTGGGCTTCGAAGGCCAAGTCATTGCGAATCGGGTGGTCATTTCTCCCGACGGGTCTCGCGCCGCGTACGACGGGCGATTGATGACAGGAGGCACGCGCATCTTCGTGGTGAACCTGACGAGCAAGCGGGTGACGCAGCTCACCGACTACCCCGCAGACCCCGACGCGAACGATGGGTTTCCGACTTGGGTCGGCAACGAGAAAATCGGCTTCTCGTCCGACACCGGCGGC
>JANOHG010000959.1:0-2331 GCA_031406375.1 Archangiaceae bacterium
CACGCTCGGCAGCTTCACCTGCCTGCCCAGCAGCGTCGCCAGTTCCCGCGCGATGCCGAGGTGGCACAACGCATCAGGCCGGTTGGGGGTGACGTTGACTTCGAAGATCACGTCGTCAATCGCGAGCGCCTGAGCGATCGCAGTGCCCACCTTCAAAGATGGGTCGAGAATCAACAACCCCGCGTGCTCATCGGAAAGGCCCAGCTCTCGCTCCGAGCAGAGCATGCCGAAACTGTCGACGCCGCGCAGCGCAGAGGCCTTGATGTGGGTGCCGTTGGGAAGCATCGCGCCAACCGTGGCCAACGGGACCTTGTCGCCCACCTTGTAATTCTTCGCGCCACAAACGACCTGCAGCAACGCCCCCTGCCCTGCGTCGATCTTCGTCACCGACAGCTTGTCGGCATCGGGGTGCTTGTTGGATTCAACGATCTGCGCGACCACCACGCCTGCGAGCGCCGCTCCGGGGCGATCGATGCCTTCGACCTCGAGGCCAGCCATGGTGAGCCGGCGCGCGAGCTCCTCGGGCGAATGCCCCTTCGTCTCGACATATTCGGACAACCAATTGAGGGAAATTTTCATGGCGGCTTAGAATTGCGCGAGGAATCGGTAGTCGTTTTCGAACATCGTTCGCAGATCGTCGATGCGGTAGCGCAACATCGCCAGCCGTTCGACACCCATTCCAAAAGCGAACCCGGTGACTTGGGTGGCGTCGTAGCCAGCCGCCGTGAAGACGTTGGGGTGCACCATGCCGCTGCCGAGCACTTCGAGCCAGCCTGAGTTCTTACAGACCCTGCACCCTTTGCCCGAACACATCACGCACGAGACATCGACTTCCGCCGACGGCTCGGTGAAAGGGAAGAAGCTGGGGCGAAATCGCGTCTGCACTGCGCTGCCGAAGAACGCCTTGGCAAACCCATCGAGCGTTCCCTTCAGCTCGGCGAAAGTGACGTGCTTGTCGACGAGCAGCCCTTCGACCTGGTGAAACATCGGCGTGTGGGTGACGTCGGAATCCTTCCGGTAAACCCGGCCCGGCATCACTGAACGAATCGGAGGCGGCCGCTGCAGCATGGTGCGAATCTGCACCGGCGAGGTGTGCGTTCGCAGCAGCACCGGACCCGCCGCCGCCGTGAGCCAGCTGCCATCGACATAAAAGGTGTCCTGCATGTCCCGCGCAGGGTGATCGGCGGGCACGTTGAGCGCTTCGAAGTTGTACCAATCGAGCTCGATCTCAGGGCCCGTTGCGACCGAGAACCCCAACCGACCGAAGGTCGCCACGATGTCCTCGAGCGTCTGTGACACCGGATGACGCTTGCCGGGAGGCCTGCCTCGACCCGGCAAGGTGATGTCGATGCGGGGGCCTTTCAGATCCTTCTCGAGTTTCAGCTCACCGACCTGCTCGGCGGCTTTCGTCAACAGGCCCTCGAGCTCGCTCTTGATCCGGTTGGCTACCTCACCCGCCGACTTGCGCTCGTCGGGCGGCAACTTTCCGACTCCACCCATCACGCTCGAGAACTCGCCCTTCTTGCCAAGGTACTTGACCCGCTGCTCCTCGACGAACCCCGCACCGTCGTCGGCGCGCAGCTTCTCGTCGACCAGCGCGCTCTTCAGCCCCTTCACCATCGCTTCGAGACGATCTTTCATGATGGGTCCTGTAGAAAAAAGGGCCGCCCTGCGCGAAGCAAGGCGGCCCTTGAAAATGCAAACTTCGAAGGTTCCTTAGGCCGCCTTCGCGATGTTGGCGACGGCTCCAAACCCGGCAGGATCGGAAACGGCGAGATCCGCGAGGATCTTCCGGTCGATCGCAATCTTTGCCTTGTTCAGCCCAGCGATCAGCTTCGAGTAAGACAGCCCAAGCGCACGGGCCGCCGCGTTGATGCGAACGATCCACAAAGAACGGAAATCGCGCTTGCGACGCATGCGATCGCGGCTGGCATAGTCGAGCGCACGCTCAACAGCCTGATTCGCGCGCTTGTAGCAATTCTTGCGACGACCACGGAAGCCCTTGGCGAGCTTGAGGACGCGATTACGACGACGACGGGCCTTGAAACCTCGTTTGACGCGCATGGTTCTTCAGTTCGCCCCGTAGGGGAACAGCTCCTTGATGACCTTCTTGGCATCCATGTCTTTCAGGTGACCGGTGCCACGGTTCTTGCGCTTACCATCTGGAGTCTTGCCGTGAGTAAACAAGTGGCGACCCATTGCGTGCGCGAATTTCACCTTTCCCGACTTCTTCACCTGCAGGCGCTTTTTCGCGCCACTCTTCGTCTTCATCTTGGGCATAAATATTTCCTGCAGCTTTCGCTGCGAAAGGGCGCCGCTCGTACCGGGTTT
>JANOHG010001338.1:0-3322 GCA_031406375.1 Archangiaceae bacterium
CGGAGAGGAGCTGTCGCCTGAATACGAGGCGGAAGAAGCCGAGGCCGATGAGCCGCTTGATAGCCTGGATCCCGAAGCAGAAGCGGCGAATGCGGGCAACGCATCTGCGCCGACTGACGGTGGGCGGCTCTACACGCAGGACCTGAACGATGAGGCCCTGGTGAAGCAGTTC
Source organism: Archangiaceae bacterium (assembly GCA_031406375.1). Lineage (GTDB taxonomy): Bacteria > Myxococcota > Myxococcia > Myxococcales > Myxococcaceae > JAGSPQ01. The sequence goes on from JANOHG010001338.1 coordinate 173, forward strand.
GTCACCAATCTGCCGTCGCTTGGATCCATTTCAGTGGGGTTCGCCGAGGCGGGCCGGCTAATCAACGGCGTCCAGTTGTCGCCCGGCGATGCCTGGAGCGTCGTCTCGCCCGAAAACGCCTGGGGCACCCGCGAAACCATCGTCTACCTGAGCATCGTCGCGCGGGCGGTGCAGCAGCAGTTTCCGTATGTGGCCCCGCTGCGGGTGAATCACATCAGCAAGAAGGAAGGCGGCTACTTGCGCCCACACCACAGCCACCAATCGGGGAGAGACGCGGATTTGGGCTTTTATTACCGCGCTGGAATGAACCCGCTGCTGGTGAAAGGCCGGCGCGAGAACGCGATGGACCTACCCGCGAACTGGGCGCTGGTGCGCGCGCTTGCGACCCGCGCCGACCCACAGGTCATCCTGCTCGACCGACGCGTGCAGCGGGTCCTCTACGACTACGCGGCATCGATTGGAGAAGACCGCTCGTGGCTCGACAGCCTCTTCAATGCCGGTCGCAGCTCGCTGCTACAGCACGTGCGTCGGCATCGAGATCATTTCCACGTTCGATTCTACTCGGGGCGCTCTCAAGAGCTGGGCTGGCGAATTCAGCCGCTGCTGGCCAAACGGTCAGACGAGAACTTCGTCATTCACCGCGTAAAGAAGGGGGACACATTGGGACATCTGGCGATGCGCTACGGCAGCGGCGTGAAGCTGATCCAGCGCGCCAATGGCTTGAAGAACATCAACCTGCGTGTCGGACGAACGCTCAACATTCCTTTGCGTGGGCCGTGCACGAAGTGTCCCGTTCCACCGCAGGTGGTGGTGCCGCCACGGCGCTTCCCGACTTCGGCGCGCGACGCCGGATTACCGTGAACTGCGGGTCACGCTGTTTGGGTTGAACGTGCTGGTCGACGAGCCTTGGCGACATCGGGGAGAAATCGCCGGCATTCGCAGACGTCAAACGAACCCAGCCTGGAGTTGCGCGTTCGAAGGCTTAGAGTCCGCGCCGCAATGAGCGCGATCGAGTTGGGAACCCCCGAGCGGATTTTCCTACGCTTCCAGCGCATCGTTGGGTGGGCCACCTTCGCGGTGGTCGGACCGTGCTCGGTATTCGTGATGCGGATCCTCCGCCGCAACCGCATTGAAGGCGTCGAGGCAGCGCGGCGGATCTACCGCGAGGCATTGGCGTCGGGGCGCCCCACCCTCATCTGTGCGAATCACCTGACGATGGTCGACTCAGCGTACCTTCATTGGGCGTTTGCGCCGCTGTGGGAATACCTGCTGCACTTCCAACGCTTCTCGTGGAACGTGGCCGCGATTGAGCATCTCAATCGCCACTTCTGGCTCAAGCCGATCGTCTTCCTCGCCAAGACAGTGCCGATCAACCGCAGCGGCGACGAAGTGCATCGCAAGACCGTACTCAATAAAATCCGTTGGCTCGTCTCGCGCGGAGAAGTGTGCACCCTGTTCCCCGAAGGGGCGCGCAGCCGCACCGGCCGCATCGACCCTTCGACGGTGACTTATGGCATCGGGCAGATCCTCAAGGATCTCGATCAACCCCAGGTGCTGTGCGCGTACCTGCGCGGCACGAGGCAAGAAAGGATGAGCTCGTTACCGTTTTTTTCCGACACGCTGCTGCTGAAGGTCGAAGTGATTGCGCCGAAGACAGACCAGGTTGGGCTGCGGGCCACCCGCGACTTGTCGCGACAGGTGATAGCGAAGCTCAAGGCGATGGAAGACGAACGGCTCGGCGTCGCGCCTGAGCCGGCTCTTCTGCGGTCGAGGGAAGACCAATGAGGCGGCGCGAGGTTCTTGAGCCAGGGCGGACTCGAGGACGTCGGTCCGGTGCGCACTCCTTGAAACTCCATTTCATATTCTGGGCGGCGCTCGCGGCCTTCGCCCGCCCACTGTACGCCGCACTGCTCCGAATCCGGGGCTGATCGATCGTCGTCGCGGCGTGTTCACGCCGCAAGGTCACGACAGCCACGCCGGCCGTTGTCCACACGTGACGCGACGCGGCGCGCGGTCGGTGGTCAACCGGTGACATTCGCGTGCTACTCGCATTGGGCCGTGAGCATTGCGATCGTCTTCCCCGGACAGGGCTCCCAGAAACCTGGAATGGCGCGTGATTTTCACACGCGGTATGCCGCGTCGCGCGAGGTCTTCGCCGAGGCCAGCCAGGCGGTGGGCTTCGACCTTGCCGGGCTGTGCTTCGAGGAAGACGCGCGCCTGGATCAAACCGAGTTCACCCAACCGGCGCTGCTGACCGCCCAGATCGCGATGTTTCGTGCGCTCGAGAAAGAGCACGGCTTGCAGGCCAGCTGGTACGGCGGCCACAGCCTGGGCGAGTACACCGCGCTTTGCGCCGCGGGCGTCATCCCGCTGAGGCTCGCAGTCAGGTTGGTTCGAACCCGCGGCGCTCTGATGCAGCAGGCGGTGCCGATTGGCGCAGGGAAGATGGCCGCGGTGATCGCCGACGGAATCGCCGAGCGCGACCTTTCCGCGGTGTTGGCCGGCCTCGACGTCGACGTTGCGAACCGCAATTCACTCAACCAGCTCGTCCTTTCTGGATCCGCGCCGGCCGTCGAGCTTGCGTGCGCGCGGCTTAGCGAATCGCTGGCCGGCGTTGAGCACCAATTGATCCCGCTGAACGTGAGCGCCCCGTTTCATTCGCGACTGATGCAAAGCATCGAGCCCGCCTTTCGCTCCGAGTTGGACAAGGCGGCTCCAAGCTTCAACCTCGCTCATGCCTCGAAGGTCACCTCGAACCTCACCGGTGATTTTCACCAGGCAGACGCCGCCGCACTCGTCGATGCCTTGACCCGACAAATCAGCGGCACGGTCGACTGGATCCGAAACATGCGCGTCCTCGTCGCTGCTGCGAAGCAAATCTACGAAGTCGGACCCAATCGCCCTCTGCGCGGTTTCTTCAAGACACTTGGGCGAGACGTCACCGCAATTCTCACGGTGAAGGCCGTTGAGAAGGGGCTTCCCACGTGAGCATCAGATTCGATTCCAACCACTGGGCGCTGATTCTCGGAGGCTCGAGCGGCTTCGGCCTCGCCACCGCGCAGAAGCTCGTGCAGCATGGAATGAACACTCGCCCATGGGGAGGCAATACCTATGAGCACCGTACGCGAGCGCCCGAAACCGCATCTTCTT
>JANOHG010001050.1:0-2403 GCA_031406375.1 Archangiaceae bacterium
TCAAGGCCACCGGCCTCAAGGCCGTGATAGATCGCGGAGTTCATGAATCCGACCGTCAAAGTGCGCCGAACGAGACCGAATTCTGACCTTCCCCTACCCGCGTATCAGACCGCCTTCGCTGCCGGCATGGACCTTCACGCGGACCTCGATTCGGATCTGAGCCTTTTGAGCCTCGAGCGCGCGGCGGTTCCAACGGGCCTCGCAATCGAGCTTCCTCCTGGCTACGAAGGCCAGGTTCGCCCTCGATCCGGCCTCGCGCTCAAGCATGGCGTCACCTGCCTCAACACCCCTGGCACCATCGACGCCGACTACCGCGGAGAAGTGAAGGTCATCCTCATCAACCTTTCCCCCTCACCCGTCACGCTCAAGCGGGGCGACCGCATCGCTCAGTTGGTGATCGCTTCCGTCGCGCGGGCCACCCTGGTGGAGGCCGAAGTGCTGACCGGAACTGCGCGTGGCGCCGGGGGGTTTGGATCAACGGGGTAAGAGGATAGGCTTCAATTGAAGTCCGGGCCATTTTCCGAGTAAAAACCAGAGTTTGATCCTGGGTTGACCGATCGAGGTCGTTTCGTTTGCTTTGTTACCGCTGCGGTAGCCACGTCGCCGACACCAGTGAGAGCTGCCCCAATTGCGGGCAGAAGCTCTCGGGTGGTGGCGTGCGTCAAGCGACGGCGACGTTCTCGCGCCGGCGTCCATCAGCGAGTTCGATCGAAGGCGCGCCCTATAAGCCGGGTGATCTCGTTTCGAATCGATACCTCGTCAAAGACATCATCGGCATCGGCCCGCTGGGGTTCGTCTTCCGTGCGCAAGACAAAGAAATCGACGTCGAGGTCGCGCTCAAGGTCATCAATTCGAAGCTGTGTCAGACCGCGGACGAACGAAAAAGCTTCGCCAAGCAGATGCGCCTCTCGCGCAAGCTGAGTCACCCGAACCTCGTGCGAGTCTACGAGGAAGGCGAAGATCAAGATCGCCCGTATTACACGTCGCAGTATCTCGATGGGCTCACGCTGCGGAAGATCATCGATCTGCGACTGCAGAAGGGGCAGTTCTTCAGCCTGCGCGAAATAGAACCGATCCTTGCGCAGATCGCTGCGGCGCTCGACGGTGCACACAAGGTTGGCCCTCATTCCGACCTCAAGCCTGACAACGTGCTGGTGTTGCCAGATCTGCTCAAGGTCACCGACTTCGGGCTCGGCCTCGCGATGCCGCGGTTACCTTTCGTACAGGCGATGAAGGCGAGGAAGTCGGATCGCTACCTGTCACCAGAGCTGACCGAAGGCCGCGAAATCGACTTTCGCACCGATCTGTATTCGATGGCGGTGATCCTCGGCGAGATGCTTTCGGGCCTCACCCCCGACGGAGCGATGCCTGAGCTGCAGCGTCGCAACCCCGAGGTGCCTGCGCCGATCGAGGGCCTCTACCGCAAAGCACTGAACGTCAATCCGCTGGCTCGACCCAAGAGCGCCAGCGAGTTCATCGCTGAGTTCATCGACATCTTGCGCCGCGTTTCACCCCCGCCCCTGAAGGCGAAGCCCGAGTCCGCAATGCTTGGCAACCCGCACGCCCGGCCGCGCACCACGACCGGCATGCTTCAGCTTCAGCCCCGGCGCGACAAGCAGCTGCCCCCCGAGATGCCTCCGCCGCCCCCAATCTCGGAAGAACTTGAAGTTCTTTCGAGCGAGAATATTTCGCCCGACATGACCCAGCCGGTCGATGCGGTGCAACTGAAGGCCGCGCTCAACGGCTACGGCCTCTACGGCAACGGCAAGCCACCCCCAGTTGAGCACGAAGAGACCGAGGTCATTGAGTCGGGCCTGCTGCTGGCCGAGGCCGCGCGCGAGGACGACGAGCCCACGCGTGCAGTCGACCGTTCCGCATTCGAAGCAGCAATGCCATCGCCCGTCGTGATCGTCGCCGCTTCTGCAACCACGGTTGAACCCAAGAACCGCACCGCGATGTGGCTCTTGATTCTCGGAGTCGTCGGAATTGGGGTCGGTGCGATTGGGGGCAACATGTTGCTTCAAAAGATGCAGCAACAAGTGCCGCCGTCCGTTCCGCAACCGGCCTTCGATGAGGCAGTTCGCCGCATCGAGGAAGCCCGAAATGCAGAAAATGTGCGAAAGCTCGAGGAAGCCCGCCTGGCTGCCCAGCGCAAGGCCGATGACGAGGCAGCGAGCGTCGAAAACAATCGCATCGCGGCCGAACGCGCTGCTGCGCTAGAGGCCGCGAAGGCGAATTCAATCACCGATGGTTCAAAGAAGGCCGCAGACCAGACCGAGGCGAAGAAGCTCGCCGATGCTGAAAAGGCGGGAGCAGCTGAGAAGGCAGCAGCTGAGAAGGCAGCGGCTGAGAAGGCAGCGGCTGAGAAGGCAGCGGCTGAGAAGGCAGCGGCTGAGAAGGCAG
>JANOHG010001083.1:0-1701 GCA_031406375.1 Archangiaceae bacterium
ACCGCCGGCTGGGCGGCACCTCGCCAGAAGATGATCGAATTCCGGAACCTGCCTCAGACAGTGGCTGGGCTCGCGAAGTTGCTGAAGACTTCAAAGGACCAGCCGTTTCGAACGATCGCCGCACTGTCACTGACACGACGCTTAGAGAACGGGGGCACGAGCTGCTCGAGACCGCCGAAGTCGAGCAGATCTTGAGCGAAGTGCTTTGGGGCGTCTTCAACAACATGGTCGCCGACACCGAAGTCTACACCTGGGATCTCAACGGCTACGGACCGCGCAGCGACGTCGTCTGCAAAGAGCAGGTGTTCGTGTATCCGGGCCGCGTAAGCCCGACGTTCGAACGCAAATACACCGTGAAAGTTCAGGGCAGGCGAATCGACCGTGGCTATTGGGGGCAGGAATGCACCGTCACTGTCACAGCCGCAAAAACCGAAGACGACTGGCACCAGTGGACGGCGACCAAAGGCTGGGGAATCAACCCTCACGCGGTGTACATCAATGACAACGTCGCCCGGATCGCGATGACACTGTACTCGGTGGGCACCGCGCAGATCCCCACGCCGAAAATCGAACGCCCCATCTACGTGGGCTTCGTGACCCGAGAGCGCGACGACGCAGACTGGCGCCTGCTTGCCGTCGAGCCACTCACGTCGCTCGACTACCGCAAGCAGGAAAGCAATGTCTTCCCTGCGGCGACGAAGCCAGGCGAAGGAGAAAAGAAGGCCCGGGTCGCTTTCTGGATGGAATCGGTGCGGGTGCTCAACCCTGTGCGCGAGAACTTCCTCGGAAACGAGAGCGCCATCTTCCTGATGCAAGGCTCGGGTTCGGATGCAATCGATGCCAAGGACAAGTGGATGCTCGAGCCTTACCGCAAAGCCGATTCGCCGCTGGTTCGCGCGTCGGCCGAACTGAAGCTCTCGCGCATGGGTACGGCGACGACACCCACCGCGCTCGCCGAGCTGATTACCCAGGTGCGCCACCCAGCGGTTCGCAATGAGCTCATCAAAGAGCTGCTGCGACTGATTGGGCCACGACTCGACGCCAGCCCCGCCCCCAGCGAAGAGGACAAAACGGCGCTGACGACGTTGCTCTCGCCCGACTTGAGCAACCCGGTGAGGATCCGTGAGCTGAAAGTCGATGGCGGCTGGGCCAAGGTCCGAGTGTCCGCCCAGAAGGTCGATGGGTATGTGATTAAGAAGTTCACCGACGGGTGGCAGATTCTCGGCCCGATGCGGTAGCCGGCTGCGCTACGGTTTCTTCAGCGTCCACACCCACTGCCCGCGCATCGTGCCGGCGGCGTCGGTGTCGGCGAACCCCCCCATTTTCTCGCTTGCCAACAGCAACGGCCCCCCTTCTGCGCTGGCAGCAAGCAACCCGGCGAGCTCGGGAACAGCGAGCACGTCGACCAACGGCACCTGCGACAAGGCGCGCGCCAGCTTTTCGGGGTCAACGCCAAACTCTGCGCCGTGGGCCTGCTTGCTCGGCGTGCTGGGAAGCGCACCCAGGGTGGCCTCGAGCACGGTCGGCTCGTTGCTGAAGTAGAGCTGACTGCCACGAACGCCGACCCTGAGCTCTCCTTCGCGCAGCGACAGGGAATACCCTTCGGCGTTCTCAAGCGCCTTGGCACCTTTCACTCGGGCGAGACTCTCGAGCGCTTCGCGCGCTGCCTTAGGATCCGCCGCCTCGGCGAGCATCGTCATC
>JANOHG010001090.1:0-7055 GCA_031406375.1 Archangiaceae bacterium
GTCCGACACGGTTTGTACGAGCTTCTCAATCTCAACCTTGTCGAAATAGATGTTGTACCGGGCCTTTCTGCGCAGCTCTTCGCAGTTGGGCTTCGTCGCCCCCGCAGGTACCGGCGTCACCGAGCCTGCCCCTTCCGCGGTGGTTCCCACCGGTGCGGTGGGGTTGATTCGCCGTTCTGGCCCGCGTGGAGCCGAAGGAACCTGCGCGAGCGACGGCGCAGCGACGAGAAATACAGACAACAAACACTTCCAGGGCATGGGCATGGTTGTGATCAGCGAACGTTGTATGTCTTTTTCACGGCAGCGCCGTTGCGCTCGACTTCGATGTCGATTCGCGAGGCTTCTTTGAGCTTGGAATAGATTTCCAGCGCCTTCTCGGGGCTGTTGAGGTCGTACCCGTTGATGCGCTTGATGACGTCGCCGTTCTGAATTCCTATCTTGGTGTAGATGGAATCCGGACGAATCGAGAACAGCTTGAAGCCCTGCGCGACGCCGTCCTTGAACGCGGGCACGATGCGCGCCTGCATCGCGACGTCGTTCAAGTTCGAGAGCGTCTTGTCGATTTCGGCCCGCGGAATCTCGTACTCGTTCTCACCCGTTGGTTTAATCGTCGCGCCCAGCGCAACCGAAGGGGGCGCTCCTTCGTTTCCACGCGCGGCGACCGCGGCGACAGCCGGCATCGTCGGAGGCACGTACGCCACCGCGCTGCCGTCACCCGGCGTCCCGTCGATGTACTCGCGTCGGTTGTTGTTGAGGACGATGACGCGCGCGCGCTCGATCTCGAGCACTTCGGCGCCTTGGATCTTGTCACCCACCATGTAGGTCTGCGACTTGAGAGTGACGACATCTTGAATCGATGCCACCGAGTACTCAGCCAGCGCCGCGAGCAAAGTGCCAAGCAACTTCACCCGCAGAGGGCTGCGCACGGGGGGCGCATTGAGATCCACCGTCGGAGTCGCCGGCTCTTTGACTTCGGGCTCTTTGGGCAGGGGCAACCCCGTCAGCTTGCTCAAGCGTTCGGCATTCAAGGCAGCCAACGGTTCAACCGCTTTGGGTCGCTGGCTCGATTTTGACCGCGTGCCGGAAGGCAATGGCATCAGCCTCGATTCGACGAACGCGTTGCCAGTGCGTGCCGCCAGCACCATCACCAAAAAGATGAAGAGCAGGTGAACTACCCAGAAGTGTCGTTTGAAGAGAAGCTCCACTGCCCCTGCACTGAGCAAGGCCAATGCCACGCAGCCTCTTGAAATGACGGGATAATTTTCCTCTTCGCGCGCGCTCGTGCGACAATTTGTCAGCGAGGAACAACGACGCATTGACCACCTGTCAGAAGCGATGAAATCCAATGGGTGAAGACCGGAGGCGATGGGCTCGAATCGAAGCGAGTTTGGAGTGCACCGTTGCGTCTGCCGATCAGACGGTTGACGCGAAGGTGGTGAATGTCTCTCGCGGTGGAGTGGCGCTGCTTGCAGAGGCGGGACTTGCGAAGGAAGGCGAGACAGTTTCGTTGATGCTCGATCGCGCCGAGGGCTCCATTTCGCTCGCGGTCTCGGGGACAGTGGTGCGGATCGTCGGCGAGGGCGTCGATACCGTTTACGGCGTGAACTTCGAACCCTTACCGCCCGACAGCGAAGAGCAGTTGTTGGCGCTGTTGACGTTGTTGGCAACCGGTCGCGGCGCGGGCAGACGCGAGTTCCCGCGAGTCGCCGCGCGGGTGTCGGTGCGGTGCAAGAGCCGAGAGCGGTTTAATGCGCTGCTCAACAACCTCTCGTGTGGTGGGCTGTCGATTCGGTGTCCGGGTCGGGTCGAGCAAGGTTCGGTGCTGCGCCTCGAGCTGGGCATTGCGAACCAGCCTGAGTTGCTCACCTTCACGTGCCAGGTGATGCACGTCGAGGCGCTGCCCGATGGAAGACACATCGCCGGCTTGAGCTTCACCCCGCCTTCGCCCGAGGTACGGGCGAAGGTGCAGCAGTTGCTCGACCTGCTGTTGGGCCTTGGCGACTGACGCTCAAACGAGCAGGTCAAAGCGGCCCAGCAGCCAGTCGCGCGCCACCGTCATGTGGTGAACCTCGTCGGGGCCGTCGGCAATCCGCGCTGCCCGCGCGGCTTTGTACCAACCAGAGAAGGGAAGATCTTCGCTGTAGCCCTTGGCGCCGTGCATCTGAATGGCGTCGTCGAGGACTTTGCACAGCGCCTTGGCGACGAACGTCTTTGCGATCGAGGAGTAGGGCTTGGCCTGTAGGGTCTTGCCCTGTTCGAGCAGCCAAGCAGCGTGAAGGGTCATCAAGTTGCCAGCGTGAATCGCCTCTGCCGAGTCGTAGATCATGCGCTGCACCGCCTGATGCCGGGCGAGCTCTTTGCCGAAGCTCAGCCGTGAAGTGACGTACGCCCGGCACAGCGACAGCGTGCGATCGGCCAACCCCAGCCACCGCATACAATGGGTCAGCCGCGCCGGCACCAGCCGCTTCTGGGCAAGGCTGAATCCGTCACCCTCGGCTGCCAGCAGCGCGTCGTCGCCCAACTTCACGTTCTCGAACCTGAGCTCGCCTTCGTGGTGATCGAGCACCTGCTCACCCATCGTCGCGATGTCACGCAGGTAGTGAACTCCGGCCGAGGCTTTGTCGAGGATGAACAGCGACGCGCCGCGTTTCGGGTCGTCGCTGGTTCGCGCCATCACCAATAGGAACGACGCGTTGCGCGCGCCCGTCGAATACCACTTGTGCCCATCAAGCACCCACCCGCCCTCGGTGCGGCGCGCCGTGGTCTTCAGGTTTGAAGGATCCGCGCCCGCGCCAGGGGCAGGCTCGGTCATGCAAAACGCGCTCGTCACTTCGCCGCGCACCAACGGCTCAAGAAACCGCGATCGCTGCGAAGGGGTGGCTACCTGAGCCAGCAGATCCATGTTTCCCTGATCAGGAGCGTCGCAGTGGAAGACCTTCGCCCCGATGGGAGACCTCCCCATCTCGCGGAAGAGCGCGCACATTCCCATCGGGCCGAGCGCGCGGCCACCGAGCGCGACGGGCAGGTGGGGGGTCCACAGGCCCTGCTGCTTCGCGTCTGCCTGCAGCGCCTTGAGCGTCGGTCGGCTCCCTGCGCGGTCTTCCTCGAAGACCGTTTTTTCTGCAGGGATGATCTTCGCGTCGACGAACTCACGAACCTGCGCCCGAAGGGCAGACAGTTCGGCAGACAGCAAGAAGTCGCTCACAGGCTCTCCGAAAGATCGAAGCGGGGGTTGGTGACCTGCAGGGTTTGTTTGGCGGTTTCCCAGAGGTGATTCAAGGCTGCTTCGTCGGCCCCCTGCTCACGCAGCCGTTTCACCAACTGCGCTTCAAGAGCCGCCAGCGCGGCCATGCGTTCGTCGCGGCGCGGGCTCGACAGCTTGTCGGGCGCCAAGCCCAACAAGGCGGTCAAGCGTTCGGCTTCAGCGGTAAACCGATCATCCTCGGTGCGCAGTTCGGCAGCGACCATCGTGGCGAGGTTGGCGGCGATCATCAGCCGGAACTGCAGGGCCTTGTCGGCCTCGAGCTTCGCCGCCACCTCGGCCATCAAGAATGAAGCGACGGCGTCGAGCAGGGTGCTGGCATCAGGTCGATTTTGCATCGCGGCTCCGGTTGAAAATCACAGTGTCCTTGGCTCTTCGTTCAACCCTTCGCGTTGCCCCTTTGAAGCCCGCGGGCTCGCCTCAGGGCCGCTGGTCACAGCGCGCCGCGACGAATCAGCCGCAGCGCTTCGAATTCCATTTCGACGTTGCGTCGTCCAATCGCCACCAACTCGAGGTCGGTTTCCTTTCCTGAGAGGTACCGTTCGCCCTGGTAGACGCTGCCCACCGCCCAACGAAGGTTCCCGACGATCTCCCACCAGAGCAGCTCACTTGGCGCGACCTTCAGGCCGCCTGCCTCTTCATACGCGGCGTAAAACGGCGCGCGCGCACCAAAGCCGCCAATCGGAAGATCCAATCGGCCGAAGCGCCAGTCGCGTACTGAGATCCACGCCAGGTCTTCGTAGGGGCTTCCGAAGTGCGAAAATTCCCAGTCGAGAATCGCAGACAGGCCTTCAGCAGTGACGAGAAAGTTCCCGGTGCGAAAGTCGCCATGCACCAGAACGGTGCGTTCGTCGCGCGGCAGTCGCTTCTCGAGCCAAGAAATCGCCAGCTCTACCGCGGGGAAGTTGCCCGTCAGCCCAGCGACCTTTTGGCGCAGGTCTTCGAGCGCGCTGAGCGCCGGCCCGTTGGCAGGCGGCTTGAACGGGAGCTTCACCGAGCCAGGCGTCACCTGGTGCAGCCGCGCCAGCGACGCAGCGAGCGTGGTTGGCAGCTGTTTGCGCGCCTCGGCCAGCTCGGGATTTCGCAATACCCGGCGACCGATTCCTTCTCCGGGGGCCCAGTCGAGAAAGTAAGCGTCTGCGCCTTTGCGCAACAGATCGGAGGTCAGCCACCGTGCGGCGGGAGTCTTCACCCCAGCGGCAACCGCGGCTTGAACGACCTGGAACTCGTCCGCGCGAGTGATGCTACCCGGCAGCCCCTTCACCGCGTCACTGCGCAGCGCGAACGCGAACGGCCTTCCTTCGAGCGTCAAATCGACCCTGAAGTTTTCCTGGCACGCGCCGCCGTAAAGCGGCTTGCACCCGACGAAGCAGCCTCCGTTTCGGCGGACAACGGCAGCGATGGCTTCGGTGCGCGCGTCCATGGGGTGCGGCTCATAACCCAAGCTGACCGGATATGAACCGCCAATGGAAGAACGCAGCTCGCGCTGCTAATCGTCCCGTTCATGAGCGACGAAAGACTCGACAAGCAGTGGTTGGAGAAGGGCCTGAAGGGCTACTCGACGCAAGCGATCCGGAACACGCTCGAGCATTACGGCATCTCGATGGATGAGAGGTCGTTCAAGGCGCAAGCCGAAATGTTCTACCCGCTGACGATTGCCCAGAGCTGGATGAACCTCTGGAAGGGCACTGGCAAGTTCGCCAAGCTTCCGGTGGCTGCGGTCGAAGAGCTTTGGCGACGGCTGGCTCCCCAGATTCTTCAGCCGCTTGATGTCGTCGATGCATTGACGCAGCTGTTGAAGGCGTTGATGCAGCTTCGCAAGCTCTTGGACACGGCGCCCGTCGACCTTCGCTTTGACGAGCTCGACGCGGTGCTCAAGAAGTTGCCCGACCCTGGCGAGCGGCGCGATCACTTCATGGCTGAGGTGGTGATGGTGCTCTCGGGGTCATTGGAGACGCTCGATCTGATGGCCGAAGGGTTGGCGCGTGACGGTCACGTCAAGCATGCCGAACGCTTCGTCGCCGTCGAAGAAACACTGTTTCCCGTGCGCAAAGGTGTCTCGGCAGCGCTGGTGATGTCGGCGAAGGGAGATCGCGCGAAGGCTTTGGCTCAGCTGCAACTGATTGCAGAGGACGCCGCCCGCGACGACTACGCACGGATGTCGGCGATTGACGCGTTGATGCACCTGAAGGCCGCGGAACAGGCGATGGGTCCGTTGGCTGCGTTGGGTGACAAGGCCGACGCGGCGAATGACGGCGAGTTTCTCGGCGAGCTTGATCGAAGGTGGCACGCGATGGCTGACAACGCCACCGGCGCGGCCCAAGCGAAGGCGATTGCGGGGCTGAGGCTGTCGCATGAGCGAACCGCACGCTTCGGCGGACACAAGCACCACCACTGATCGGAGTGGTTGCGTCGGCTGTCAAACCTCGGAACCGGGAACCGCCTTCTGGCCTTCGGCGCCATCCGCCGCGAGCTTGCGGTAAATTGTCCGCGCTGCGATTCCGAGCAACCGGGCAGCGAGGTTCTTGTCGCCCTTGGTGTGGCGCAGCGTCTCGTGAATCACCCGCCGCTCAATCTCTTCCATCGGAGTCCCAATCGGAATCACTATCTGGCTCGCCGAACCGATCGGCCCTTTGCGAACGGACTCGGGCAGATCGTTCACGTCGATGATGTCGTTGCGGCAGAGCACGACCGCCCGTTCGAGCGCGTGCTCGAGCTCGCGCACGTTGCCTGGCCACGCGTAATTTTCGAGCAACGAACGCGCGGCATCCGAGAAGCCCTTGAGCGACTTGTTGTTCTTCGCCGCATAGCGCCGCAGAAAATGGTCGGCGAGCAAGGGGACGTCTTCACGCCGACTGGCGAGCGAAGGGATCAGCACCTCGACGACATTGAGACGGAAGTAGAGATCTTCCCGAAAGCGCCCTTCGGCGATCTCTCGATGGAGATCCTTGTTCGTCGCCGCGACGACCCGAACGTCAACCTTGATGGTGTGGGTGCCGCCCAGTCGTTCGACCTCTCCTTCTTGAAGCACGCGCAGCAGCTTCACTTGCGCGCCAGCGCTCATCTCGCCAACCTCGTCGAGGAACAGCGTGCCGCCGCTGGCGCGCTCAAACCGCCCTTCCTTCCTTGCAACGGCCCCGGTGAAGGCGCCCTTTTCCACGCCGAACAGCTCGGCCTCGAGAATGCTCTCGGGCAGCGCCGCGCAATTGACCGCAACGAAAGGGCCCTTCACCCGCGGCGATTGATCGTGAATGCTCCGGGCGGCGAGCTCTTTTCCCGTGCCCGATTCTCCCATCAGCAAGACGGTGGCCGTCGAAGGAGCTGCCTGGCCGAGCGTCTCGAGGAACGCGCGAAACGCAGGCGACTGCCCAATCATCGTGCGAGGGCCCACCGCCGCCAGTTGCGCCTTGAGGTCGCGGTTCTCGGCAACCAGCGCTTGTTTTTCCATCGCCTTCTGTACGGCCTTCACCAGCGAATGGCGCTTGAGGGGCTTGGTGATGAAGTCATACGCGCCATCCCGCATCGCGTTCACGGCGGTCTCGACAGTGGCATAGGCGGTCATCAACACCACCTCGACGTCGGGCCGCATCGCGCGCGCCGCCTTCAGCAACTCTTGCCCATCGACGCCGGGCATCATCAGATCGGTGACCAGAACGCCGACCTCGGGGCGGCGCAGCAGCTCGATCGCCTCTTGCCCGTTGGGTGCGCTCAGCGTTGGCACGCCTTCGCGCTGGAAAACCTTGCAGACAGAATCGAGATTCGCGTGATCGTCGTCGACGACCAATACCGTGAC
>JANOHG010001170.1:0-5003 GCA_031406375.1 Archangiaceae bacterium
CCGGCAGAAAGCCCGCGACAATCGTGGGCAGCGCGAGAAGGCAGGTCGTCACCCAAAGTCGTGCGGTCGGGATCACGGGTGCGGGGGTCGTTGTCTGGACACTACCGAGGCACTTCGACCGAGCTGACGACTTCCTTCAACACATCGGCAGGGGTGGCTCCGTCAAGCTCGGCATCGGGGGACAGCAGCAGCCGGTGCTTGAGCACGGGGGCTGCGAGGTAGCGAACGTCGTCGGGGGTGACGAAGCTGCGTCCGCGCAGTGCTGCCAACGCCTTCGACGCAAGCAAGAGGTGAACTCCCGCGCGTGGCCCCGCGCCCAAGCGAATTCGCGCGCTGGTGCGGGTCGCGGCGACGAGCTTGCGCACGTAGTTGAGAACCGGCTGCTCGATCGTCACTGACTGCAGCGCCTCTCGCGCGGCGAGCACCTGCTCGCGTGTTACCGCCGAGACAACGCCTGCTTTGTTCAGATCGCCAGAGTCGAACCCTTTGTGGACTGCGTTCAAGATCTGTTCTTCCTCGGCGTCGCTGGGGTAGCCGATGTCGATCTTGAACAGAAAGCGGTCGAGCTGTGCTTCGGGCAATGGATAGGTGCCCTCGGACTCGACGGGGTTCTGGGTCGCGAAGACGGTAAACAAAGGAGACAGCTGCGAGTGCCGCCCTTCGAGGGATACCGAGCGTTCCTGCATTGCCTCAAGCAGCGCAGACTGGGTCTTGGCGGGCGCGCGGTTGATTTCGTCGGCGAGCAGCAGGTCGGTGAAAATTGGCCCGCGCACGAGGACGAACTGCTGAGTCTTGAGATCGAAGATGCTGGTGCCAAGGATGTCGGCGGGCATCATGTCGGGCGTGAACTGAATTCGCTTGAACTCGGCGCTGACGCTTTTCGCGAGCGCTTTGGCCATCAAGGTTTTCGCAGTTCCTGGGACGCCTTCGAGCAGCACGTGACCGCCGGCGATCAAGCCGCACAACATCAACTCGAGCGCCTCGTCTTGGCCAACGACGGCCTTACGAACTTCGAACAGCGACGCCTCGCGCACCGCGTTGGCCATCTGTACCGCGGCGCCGGTGGGCGGTGGTTGAGGCGAGGCAGGGTGTTGGGATGCGGGAAGAACTCCGGGGGGCGTCATAAGTTCCTCGGCAATCAGGGCGCGCGAGCTTGCGCATGACTTGGGGCAGGGGGAAGTGGCTTCTTCAGGTGGAGCAAGCGGCGCGCGGTCGCGGCCCGAACCGCGACCTCTTGAACGTTGGCTTCGCTGTGCACCACGTCGCACGCGGCGCGAACACGGGTGAGCGCCTCAGCGAGGTCCGCGCGGCCCTTGAGTTTCAGGCCCGCGGAGATTTGAGCGACGTCCGAGCGGGCAGGCACCGCGGCGATCGCCGCGTATTCCGCCGAGAGCTCTTTGAGGATGGAGCTCGCTGCATGTCCATAGTGACGGCCTTCGCGGTAAAGCCGGCTGGTGGCAAACAGCGCATCGGTGCTGCCGACGCGCACGTTTTCGCTCGGTGGCTTAGGCCGCCCGAAGCGTCGCAGGGCACAAGCCCAGAGGCACACTCCCAAGACGAGCTGAAGCACCGCGAACTGAAGCCCATAGCGGGCGGCGAAGCCTCCAATCGAACGGCTTGAAGTAAAGCCATGGTGAAATTCGTCGAAGCCGATCGACCCGGTAACCGAGGTTTCCCTGAGCAGCGAGACCCAAAACTGCGCGTTGTCTGCGCGGGTGAGCGATTTGTTCATTGCGAGGTCAGGCGCGCCGACCACGATCACCTCGCCCTGACCGTAGGGAACGAGCGCCGCGACCGCTTCGCCAAGCTTTGCATCAATCAGCAGCGGTACGGCTGACGCCGGAAGACCCAGGTAGGCCTGCACCTTCGCTTCGACGCGCTCGACTCCGAGGGTGTACGGGGTCGGCTGACCGGGCACGAGCGTTCGCCGATCGAGCGCTTTGTCGGCTTTCCAGAGCGCGACGTCGATCGCCTTGAGCAGCGGATCTTCTGCGTGGCCCCACGGCACATAGATCAACGTGTGGCCGGCCTTGACGTGCTCGAGCAGCTTCTCGCGCTCAGAGCTGGTGACCTTCGTCGCGTGCATTTGGTTTGCGCCGACGTGAAGGCGATCTTCATCGGTCAGCTCGGCGTCGCTTTTCCGCTGCGCGTCGTCGTCGTCAACGCCGCCATCCGTCAGTCCGTACATCCACGACGGATGCTCTTGCTCGGTGCCGCTTTTCTCGGAGAACTCGACTGCGAGGAGCACCAGGTTGTTCTGCTCGCCGAGGATGTCGAGGCTCTGCTGAATGCGGCGAATAGGCAGCGGGAGCTGCTCTGCAAGCAGATACAGCGCGCGGGCGCCGTCTGGTTCCGAGCGATGGGTCGACAGCTTGTCGGCGAAGGATCCGCGGGCGGCGCCACGCATCAGGAAGGTGGCAAAAGCGCCGACGAGCACGAGCAGCCCGACGATCAACAGCGGAAAGCGATCATGCACTGGCGGCCATTCCTTCGTGAGCAGGTGCCAGCAACGGCTCGCAGATTCCGCGGTAGGTGTTCCACGCGGTCTGGCTCACTTCGAGATTTCCGTACCACGCAAAATCGAACCGACGGGTCAGCTCGCGAAAAGGTGCAAGCACCGCTGGTTGCCCTTTGTACCCGCGAAAATAGTCCCAGTTGCTCTTGGCCGGGTCGTAGTCGATCGCTCCATCGCGGTGCAGACGCGAGAGCAGGGCGAGGTAAAGGTGCCGAATCGCTTCGCGGTACTTTCCCTCGCGTGCGAGTTGGTCGGCAAGGCCCGCCCAGCCTTCAGGTGGGCGGGAAAGGGCGCTCATTGGATCCGTGGAAAGCGTCGTTTGGCTCAGGGACGATACTTCTGCGCCAGCGTCGGCAGCGATGCGCTTGTCGCGGCTTCGAATCAGCAGCCACAACAACAACCCGACCGCCACGACGATTGCGACCACCACCACCCCATCGGTGAAGCCCATTCCTCGGCTGTCGCTCGAGCCGTCGAAGTCCGTTTGCGCGTCCTGGTCACTGCGCAGTCCGCGCAGCCAGCGCCAGATTGCATCCCAAAAAGCCTTCCACCATCGGCTGAACCAACCGGGGGCCTCTTCGTCGGGCGCGCTTGATTTCTTCTCGACGGGGTTGATGACGGAAAACTCGGGCCTCGCAAGGATCGCCGTCACCCGTTCGCGGGCCCCGCCCGACGCGCTCTGTTCGAGCTGACGGGTCCGGTCAATCAGCTTAAGTCCGCGCTCGAGGTCTGCTTCTGTTCCATCGCAGTCTTCGTCGTCCAACGCGCGCCGTTCGATTCGCGCAACGAAGCGGGCCAGCGACGATTGGTTTTCGGGCGAAAGCTGCCCTGCGGCATCCAGCTGCTCGGGGGTGAATCGCTCACTCAGTTCGCACTCGTCGACGATCGCATCCAATCGGAGCTTCAGGTTCTTCAAGCCCGTGGGTTGTTCTTCCACGTGGCCTGGGGTGTACACCCCTGTCCAGTCGTCTTGGGCGTGCGCCAACGGGGTTGCCGACAAGAGCAGCACGCCAACCGCGACGGCGATCGACGCGCGTGGCTTCTTGCGACGCGGCATTTGCTCGAGCGTCGCGAGCAGATCGAGGCCTTCTTGGCGCACGCGCCCATCGATGAGCAACAGCGTCGCCGTCCCCGCGCGCAGCGGCTCGAAGAGGGCGAAGGTGGTCGCGACCAACGCGGCGACCCAGGTGGCGTTGTCGAGCGAAGCGAAGCGATCGACGAACGTGAGATCGAGCGCGAGCACCGAAGTGCCCAGCATGAGGATTGTCGCAGTAACGAGGTGGAGGCTGAGCAACACCAGCAGCTGCGACAGCCCGCACAGGCGGACCCAGGCCGCGGTGTGACGTGCAGGCCCCAACAGCTTCGAGGCGGTGCCGTAGACGGCGAGCGGGTGCCCGCGTCCTCGCATCGCCACTGCGTAGGCGACGTTGTGCGCGCCGAGGAAGATGAAGCCGAAACCCAAGGTCACGCCCCAGATGACCGCGTTGAGGAAGGCGACGAAGGCCGCGGTGATGATGAGGCTGGGCGTACGCTTGAGCGCAGCGATGAACGACTTCCACGCATCGGGCTCGGTGGTCCCCAACACCTGCTGCTCGAGGAAGTGACAGGCCGCGCCCATCGAAATCGCGCGGAACACCCATGCGAGGGTGAAGAGCGCGACAGGCATCAACAGCGAACGCCGATGGCTGATCGCATCAACGAGGTGGAAGACCGCGGCGATTACCCCAGCGCCAGCGGGCAGCGTCAGGCTCCAAACTCCTACCGAGCGGGCCGAAAGACGCAGCGCCGCATCGAAGAGGGCGACCGTTGTTCTGGGCTTGAGCTCTAGAGCGGGGACGGCCATCGGATCAGGTGGAAAAGATGGCGGAAAGCGCCAAAACGGATCCGAAGAGGAATCCGATGGCGAGCAACATCAGCGCCAGGTTGCCGATTCCCCACTCGGCGCGAGCGACTACATTCTGAACCCGCGCCAGCCTCGCCCGCAGACAGTTGGCGCAGCGGTTGATGCCCTCGAACTGCGTCGTACATTCGACGCAGATGACGTTTTGGCACTCGACGCAGATCCCCAGGCCTGCGCGATCTGGGTGGTAGAAGCAGCGGCCGGAGCCCGAGATCATCGCAAGCGCAGCCTACAACTCGTCGAGGAATTCGTCGTTGTAAGTGTAGCGCCCGAGCCGTTTGACCAGCGCTTCCATCGCCTCGACGGGCTTCACCGAGAAGAGCATCTGGCGAAGCTTCTTCACCTTCTCGTATTCCTTCATCGTGAAGAGCTTTTCTTCTTTCCGGGTGCCCGACTGCGCGATGTTCACCGCCGGCCAGATTCGCTTTTCCGCCAGCAGGCGATCGAGGGTGACTTCGGAATTTCCGGTGCCCTTGAATTCTTCGAAGATCACCTCATCCATTCGACTGCCGGTGTCGATCAGCGCGGTGCCGATAATCGTCAGTGAACCCGCTTCTTCGGTTGCGCGCGCCGCGCCGAACAGGCGTT
>JANOHG010001175.1:0-1260 GCA_031406375.1 Archangiaceae bacterium
CCCACTTACGGAGGCCTGGCCGGCCGCGATCTTGAGGCGATCGCCCAGGGTCTCGCCGAGGTGGTCGACCATGACTACCTGCGCTACCGGATCCGCAGCACCGAATACCTTGGCCTCGCGCTGCAGGCGTCAGGAATCCCGCTCGTGCTGCCGATCGGCGGGCACGCGGTGTACCTCGACGCGCGCGCGTTGCTGCCTCAGGTGCCGCCGCTTGCGTACCCAGGCCAGGTGCTGGCGGTGGAGCTCTACCGCCAGGGTGGGGTGCGCGGCTGCGAGATCGGCACAGTGATGTTCGGGCGGCGGCCCGACGGTGGTGAGAATCCCGGCGCGATGGATCTGGTGCGGCTGGCGATCCCGCGCCGCACCTATACCCAGAGCCACATCGATTACGTCATTGAGGTGGTGCAGCGGGTGGCCCGCGGCGCGCAATCGCTGAAAGGTCTGCGGATGACCTTTGAGCCTAAGACGCTGCGGCACTTCTCGGCGCGGTTCGAACCGGTGGGCTAGACGGCGCGAAGCCCGTGAGCGGATCGGGCGTCGCCGACGCGTCCGGAACAGCCGGTGTCGGCAACTTCCGTCGGATGTGCGCTGCGAGTCTTTAGCGGCCGTTGCGAAAATGTCTTTGATTGAAAACACGCTGAACACACACATGGCTTCGAGGTAGGCCTCTGTTCCGACGCATCTTGCGTGCTGTTGTGTAGCTGTAAATGCAAGGGGGGCTTGGACGGCGCGGCTCTACAGCTCGTATCATTGCCCTTCGACTTGGATTGATTGCCAAGCGAACGGGGAGGCTGAATGGGGCAATTTCTTCGAGTGTGTATTGGTTTATTGGCGGCGTTGATGCGCCGTGGTCGGGCAGCACGCCCGCGGACCTCGAAGGCTTTCGCTGTGTTTGCGATTGTGCTCGCCGCCGCGTGTGGCGTCGAGCAACTGGGCTCGCCGATCGAGCTGATCGCGCGGTTGCGACAGGCTGCCCGGCAGCCGACCGACACCGCCGCCGACGTCTTCGTCGGCCAACGGACGGAGATCCTCAGTTTGGTCAACTCTCCTGACGGGCGCGGCCTCCGCACGCCCGAGGCGAGCGCAATCGACCCCGCCGGCCGGTTGTACCTGTGTGATCGCGCCAATCACCGCGTGTTGATTTGGAACAGCGCAGCTGGGCTCACCAACGGTGCGCGGGTTTCAGGGCTGGTCAGGTCAATTGTGGCTGTCATGGAGCAGTTCCGTTCGGTGCGGCATTAGCATTGGAAGGGAAAAAGG
>JANOHG010001220.1:0-14499 GCA_031406375.1 Archangiaceae bacterium
CAAACCTGCGCGCTTGCGTCGGGGGCCCACGCGGATCTGCCGCGGTGTGACCGATTTGCCCGGGACATGCGTGCGGTTTACGGCAAGGCGTCACGGTGGTGAGCGTGAGCGCGGAAACTGAAGGTGAAGCTGAAGAATTCCGGAGGTGTTCCTGCTCCAGGCGGACGAAGCCCGCATGCGACAGGGCTTACGCGAGTAGGGCAACGCGATTCGCGAGCTCGCCGACGCGAACATCTTTCCAGCAGACCTGCTGCTCAAGAATTTTCGGGGTGACCCGCTTCGGGCGAGTGGTCTTCTACGACTACGACGAGATTGCGCCGCTCGAACAGATGACGTTCAGGCGAATGCCGACCCCGCGCGACGACGACGATGAGACCCTCGTCGTGCCCTGGTTCTTCGTAGGCCCAAACGATGTTTTCCTGAGGAATCTGCTCGGTTCATCCTTCCGACGGATCGAATGCGGCAAATTTTCCTCGAAGAACACGCCGAAGTTTTCACTCCCCAGTTCTGGCTGCATCTCCAAGCGCGGCTCAGCGCAGGCGAAGTGCTCGACGTGTTCCCCTACCCTCTGTCTCGGCGCTTCCACATCCACACTGCGCCGCCGGTCACTGATCAGTCGACCTTATCGACCGCCTTCTTCGCACCATCGACCAATTCGTCCTTCTTTTCCTCGATCCGGTGCTTGCCTTTCTTGGCGGCACACTCGGCCTTGGTGCCGGTGCACAGCGCTTCATCGACGCGGTTGGCACCTTTCTTGGCGGTTCGTTTGACGTCGTTGCCAGTGGCGTCGACCTTTTCGCCTGCGGTTTGAGCGAGCGCAGGAACAGCGAGGGCGAGCGCGAAGGCCACTGCAGCACTGCGAATGGTGCGAGTCATTTGATGCTCCTTTGGGTGAGTAAGACGTTCATCGGTGCGACGCGATCGACGCGCGTTTCGAGCGATTGGATTTCCGTGATGAAGACTTTCGTCCACAGCAGGACTTCTGCCTGCCCTCCCACGAGATCGCGGCTCTCGTTGCGGAGCATGCCGATCGACAAGGTGGTGGTGGTGTAGACCTGCGCAAGCCAATCGAGATGCGGAACAAGCGGCGCGCGCTCTCGTTGCGCCATCCGTTCACAGCGGGCACGCAACTTCTCGGCGCGCTGATTCAGAAGCGCAACGTGCTCCGACGCAATCGAGGCTGCCAAATCACGCTCGGAGACGCGACCCGAGACCGAGACGAGCATCGCGTGGGTCTCTTTTACGAGCTCTTCGCGGGTCCGTTGCGGCACAGCGTCCTTGGACGAAGTCACGGCCGACGGCGCGAAGCTGCACGCCATCGAAAAAATTGAGCAAAATAGACCGAGCCGAACGCGATTCATTGTTGCGGACGTTGGTTGCGACCCGCGTGCCGAGATGAGTCGGCCGTCTCACTGTGCGCCAGCCGGTCATTCACGGCAGAAATGCGTGAGGCGGATTGCCTCACTTCGCCGGACCGCCACAAGGCTGATCAGCTTGCTGGCGTCATGATCCACCTGTCGCGAGCGGTCAATTCGGAAAGCTCCGACCACCCCCATCTGGTCTACCGCTGCGCCAGGCGAGTTCCGCCGCAGCCAGGTGTCGATCGGCAGCTCGGGTCCTGGGAACGCGCGGTTGGTGCCGCCACCAGGCAAAAAACCTCGGCAAGGAACGCGGCCTGGGCTTGCGCGTTCGGCGCTGCGAACTTGCTGAAGTACATGTCGAAGTGGCCGCACGGCAGCTCGACCAGTCGCTTACGTGGAGACAGGAGCAACGCGTGGGCCCGTCGCACGTGCTCAATTGGAACCATGTCGTCATGCAGCGCGGCCATCAGGAGCACCGGGCACTTCAGCTCGGCCACCGCCTTCATCGGCTGAAAGTCGTCGAAGCTCGCCAGCATTCGAGCCAAGAATTTGTTTTCCCAACCCCCACGCAAAGGCCTCGGCAGGGCGCGCCAGAAATCCGAACCGAGCGGGCCATCGAAATCGCGGATGCTCGGGTTCTCTTTGCTTTTCGCGAAAGCCCACTCGCCGGGCCGGCCGAGCGCGGGGATGTAGACCGAGATGATTCCCGAAAGGTCGAGCATCACCGCGGCCGAGTAGCGCATCATCGCCCAGCCGGTGGGCTGCTGCGCCGCCGAGGTCTCCAGGTACGGGGCCTGAACCACCACTGCTTTGATTCGTTCGTCTTTCGCGGCGGTGACCAGCGACGTGCCTCCCGAAAAGCTCGAGCCCCACAGCGCGATGCGCTCGGGGTCAATGTGCGGCAAACCACCGCTGCGAGCAAAGGCGATCGCGGCTTCGTAGTCCTCGCGGTGCCGTTGCGGGTCAACCCAATGGCGCGGCTCGCCCTCGGAGCCTCCGAAGCAGCGGTAGTCGATGAGCAAGGCGGCGATGCCCTGCTCGACGAAGGCCCGCGCGAAGTCCTCGCACAACCCTTCCTTCGTGCCCGTTAGCCCCGGAGCCATGATTACCAGCGGGGCATTGTCCTTTCTCGGCCGAAAGAACCACCCTTCAAGCCGCGCGCCGTCGATTGCGCTGAAATAGACGGTCTCAAACGAGCCCGCCGCCCACTGCTCTGGGGCGCGTTCAGGCGCTGGACCCCTCGCAAACCGCGCGCGCTTCTTCAACGCGACCACGCCGGCCGCCAGCGCGAATGCTACCGCCACCACAATAAGGAAAAAATATCCGCTCATCCCAGCCTCCGTGCGAGTGACCTACTAGGCCCATATAGCACATGTGTAGTATACCTCAAGGGTCAGCTGGCCCACGGAAAGGCGCTCATCCGGAAATGAGAGTTGGCCATGCCCGGCTTGAGCCAGTGTCTGGAACGTGCGGAAGGCAGGTGTCGGTGCTGGTAGGCAACTCTTCGGCGCGAGTCGTGATTGATTTCGTCTGGTGAGCTTCCCGACTCCGATTTTGCATCTGAGAGACTAAATGGGGCAGTCCGCGCGCATCGACAACATCATCCCGCTTCATCGAAACGGGGAACTGCCAGACGCGTCGCTGGTCCTGCAGGCGATTGCGGGTGAGCTTTGGCCGCGTGAAGCGCTCTACCGCCGACACGTAAAGCGGCTGCTGGCTCTCGCGTACCGCCTGATTCCGGAAGACGACCCCGAGGATCTGGTGCAGGAAGCCTTCATCACCGGATTTGCGCGCCTGGCCACGCTCACCCAGCCTTCATCGTTCGGCGGGTGGATTTGCGCGGTGTTGGTTTCGCTGATCCGGATGAGGCTTCGAAAACGCCGCTGGCTCAGCAGAATTGGTCTTTATCGCGCGGATTCACATGAGGTCGAAGCGGTGATCTCGCCCGACGCACCACGTGACGTACGCGACGAGTTGCGCGAGGTGTATCAGGTGCTTCAGCGCCTTCCCGAAGAGCAGCGCATCGCGCTGGTGCTCCAACGCGTCGAAGGCCTCGAGCTTGCCGAAATTGCCGTTCAGATGCAGTTGTCGGTCGCCACCGTGAAGCGCCGCATCGCTTCGGCCGACCAGTCTCTTGCCGAGGTGAAAGATGGGTGAACGAAACCCTTCGCAGTGGGTGACGTACCAAGGATCCGACGCGCAGATCGATCGGATGTGGAGACATATCGCTGCGGCCGAACCGCGCCACACCCTGTCTGCCCGGTGGCTCTTCGCCACCGCGGTGGTCGTCGCAGGAATCATCGCCTGGAGCTCGAACCGAGCTGTGCCTTCGACACTGGACGTCGAAGGCGCCCAGTTTGCGAGCGCAGAGCTTGGACGCACCACCTTGCTGGCCGACGGTTCTCGCGTCGAACTGGCCGCCGAGAGCTCGGTGAAGTTGGCGATGCAGCGCCACGATCAGATGCAGCTCGAGCTCAAGGGCACTGCTACCTTCGAAGTCGCCAAGCGTCCCACCCGACAATTCGCCGTCCATGCGCAAGGAGTGGTGGTTCGAGTGATTGGCACCCGTTTCACCGTGCGAGAGAGCATCGAGAATGTCGAAGTGGTCGTTCACCGCGGCAGCGTCGAGATCGATCACGATGGAGTGACCGAACGACTAGTGGCAGGCGACAGCTGGCGATCTCTGGCGCGCACCGCATCCGCAAGGCAACCGGCGCTCGATCCTGAGCTGACAATTCCCGAACCCGTCGCCGCCTCGCCAATTCGAAGGCCTGTCAGAACCGTCAAGCCGGCGAAGCAGAAGGTCGTTGCCTCACGCGCGGCTGCACCTGCGCCGATAGCGACGGCTGCAGTTCCGCCGTCAGACGTGCTTTTTTCAGCGGCGCTCACTGCGCGTCGCGAAGGCCGGCTGTCAGATGCCGCCAGCCACCTGCAGGACTTCGTGGTCCGGTTCCGCAGCGACGGGCGAGCGCCTGTCGCCGCGCTCGAGCTGGCGCGAATTCAGATGGATCACCTTCGCGACGGGCGGCGGGCAGTTGCTTCCTTGCAGCTGTCTTTGTTGCTGGGGCCCGAGGCCGCATTTCGGGAAGAAGCGATGAGTCGGCTGGTGAGAGGGCATGATGAGCTCGGGAATCACCACGCATGTCTCGAAGCCCGCGACGCTTACCTTCACTCGTACCCCGCTGGCGCGTATGCGATGAGCGTACGCACCCGATGCAAGCCCTGAAGCTTTGTGCGCTCGGAACCGCACTGTTGGCGTCAAGCACCGCTCACGCCGCCGACTGCCGGCAAATCGATGCAACGGTCACCGGCGGTCAGTGGTCCGCGCAAAGCGAATCTGCGTTTCGGGCCGAGTTGCGCGTCGAAATCGAGCGCGCTGGCCTTTGCCTGGTGGCGGTTTCTTCCGGTGAGGCGGTGGGCCACGTCCGCGCCGAATGGGAAGCCCAACTGCCGATTTCGTTGTCGGTGAGCTTCCTGCAGGGGTCGACCGAACGAACTCTGCGCCGGCAATTCGCGGCGACCCAGCTGCCGAGCGATGGGCTGATGCTCGCCCTCGCAGCGGTCGTCGGCGAACTGCTTCACGAAGCGCGGCTGGTGCCCGAGCGGCCCCAAGCGCCTACAGTTTCCGGCGTGCCAGCACGCAGCCTGTCGCTGCGGGTCGCAGCTGAGTTCTATTCGGCTGGGCAGACCCAGGCAGGAGGCGAAGTGGCGTTGCGTGTAGGCCTTGCGCGGTGGCTCGACGCTGAGCTGTTCATCGGAGCCCGGGCAGCGCTTCCTCGCGCCAGCACCGATGGCGAAGTCTCAGCGATGGCGGCGACCGCTGGCCTCAGCGCCATCATCCCAATCATTCGCGGCGAGCAGCTGACGTTTGGTGGGCTGGCGGGCATCGGCTTTGGGTGGCTGTGGTTCAACGCAGTCGCGAAGGAGGGGGCAATGGCCAAGGCCGCACAAGGCTGGACTGCTTTCCTTCGCGGCGGTCTCGAGCTCGCCTTTCGACCGGGCGCGACGGTGTGGTCGGTGAGCGCCGGAGCAGGTGCTCCGCTGCGCGGCTTCGTTGCTCGAGACTCGAACTCGACGATTTCTGGGGCGGCAGGCGTCGAAGGCTACGTCAGTGTGGCTGGCGGGTGGTGCTTCTGACGGCAGGTTGTCGGTCTCGTCAAGCGCATCGCGAAAATGAACAAGGTGGCACGACCGAAGCTGCTGGATCCGCGTGAAAACGAAGCTTGAACGGTGTCGCTTCTTGCGTGGCCCGCTACACGGCAGGTGCGCACTCGGCTGCGCACCCACACAAGTAATGCCCGATGTTCTCTGGGTCAGGTCTAATGGCACCTGAAGTGCTTTCGAGCAGTCGAATGCTTCGTTGGTCCAATCGGTTGAGGTGATGAAAAAATGAAACGACGTGAGCTCCTTTTCGGTGGCGCAGCCTCAGTCGCAGTCGCAACTGCCGAGGCCAGCGCAGCGACGGTTCCACAGCCTCGGTTTGATGCCGCCGCGGTCGAAGCTGCCCTGGAAAGAATCGACCAGAGAATGTCGAGCTTCAAAGAGCTCGACTTCTCGCCACGCTCAGCGAGCAACCCGCAGGAAGAAGAGCTCTTCGCGGCGCGCACCCGAGTGACGCGCGCTGCGTTGCGAACGCTCTACTTCACCGGTGCCTTCATGGAGTTCGAGGAGCACGAACGGCTGCATCCTGCCGTCCAAGCGCGGATGGCGCGCATGCAGCCCGAGATGGACGACGCCGTCGACGGAATGGCGACGTTTCTCGAGGCGCTAACGCCGGCGGATCACCGCAAGCTGCAGGACGAGTTGAAGCGGGATCCGCAGCTGAGCCTGCGCGTTGGAGAACAGCTGCAACAGGTGGCAACGGAAGACGGCATGGGTTTCAGCCGCCGGGTGGACCTTCGGCTGGCGATCGACGATTTCACCCGCAGAATGAAGTCGCAAAACCCTGCGCTGCTGGTCGACCCGTACGTTCAGAAGACGCGCAAGGTTCAAGCGAACCCCGGAACCATCGAAGAACGCGAGCGCGCGCTGCAGATTCGCGCGGGCGAAAAGGCCTTCTGGGATTTCCAACAGCGCAGCGCGAAGTATGTGCTCGCGTGGGACGAGGCTTATGCGACGCGACCGCGAATCGACCTCGCCGCGTTGGAGGACACCTACCCCGAACAACCACAGCCCGTGGAAGACCCGACTCAGGCGCCAGCGAAGGTGATGCGCGTCGGCGGGTACCTGATGGGCGCGGGCTTCGGCAGTGCTGTGCTGGGCGGAATCTTCTATCTCGCCAGCACCGCGACCGCCGCTTCAGCAAGCGCATCTCCGCTGATCATTCCGGCGCTGATCTTCGGGGTCACCATCGGGCCGGCGCTGCTGATCGCGGGGCTGATTGTGCTGATCATTGGCGGCATCTGGTACGCGGCGGTCAAGGCCTGAAGATGCGATCGCTCCCGGACATCGTCATCTCTGGGATGGGAGTCTCATGCGCGGTCGGCACCGGCTGCGATGCACTGTGGGATGCGCTGGCGGCAGGCCGCGACGGGTTGAGAGCCGTCGAACGGTTTCGGGTCACCGAGTTTGCAGCGCAGATCGCCGGGTTGTGGCCCCAATGGGATGCTACCGCGCCCGAAGCCTGCTCTGCCGTCGAGCTGGCGACCGCGTCGGCAAAGGAGGCTTGTGCAAACGCGCGCATCACGCAGACAGGCCACCGTGTCGCGCTGATCTTGGGAACCTGCTTCGCCGAGAACTACGGTGGCTTCAGCGAGCTGGCGCAGAAGGTGGCGCAGGCCATCGGCGCCACCGGCCCATGCCTCACCGTGTCGACCGCCTGCTCGTCATCGACAACCGCAATCGGGCTTGCACGCGATCTGCTTGAAGAAGGATCTGCAGATGTGGTCATCGCAGGCGGAGTCGACGTCCTCACCCGTCAGGTCTTCGCAGGGTTTCACGCGATCGGCGCGCTGAGCAGCGCCAAGTGCGCTCCCTTCGGCGAGCCTGCGGGAATGACTCTGGGCGAAGGCGCCGGATTCGTCGTCCTCGAGACGCGGGAGAATGCTCGGGCGCGGGGAATCGAGCCGGTGTCGCACGTGCTCGGCTATGGGCTGTCGGCCGACGCGCACCACGAGACGTCGCCAGATCCATCGGGCAGCGGCGTCGTTCGCGCCATTCGGTCAGCGCTCGCCGACGCACAGGTGCCACCTGCCCAAATCGACTTCGTCAGCGCGCACGGAACCGGCACCGAGTCGAATGATGCGGCCGAATGGCTCGCCGTTCGCACCGCGCTCACCCATGAGCCGCCTATCAGCTCGACGAAGAGCTTTCTGGGCCATGCGCAGGGCGCCGCAGGGGTTCTCGAGCTGATCGCGCTGCTGCTGTGCATGCAGCGGGGCCGGGTGCCGGGGACATTGCGCGCAACCCCTGGGCGAGCACGCGCTCCGAAAGATCCGGTGAACGACAAACAACCCAGAGCGCTGAGGGTGCGCAGTGCGCTCAAGCTCAGTGCAGCCTTTGCCGGCGCCAACGCGGCGCTCGTCATCGGCCGAGAGGCGATGCGGCGCCAATCGCCCGAGCGTCGCGCGATCTGCGTTCGCGGGCTGGGCGTGGTCAGCCCTTGTGGGCTTGACCTCTGCGCGCTCGAGGCGGCGTTGGCCGCAGGGCAGCCGATGATGGGCGCGGTGCAACCGTTTGATCTGAGCGCGATCGTTCGATCCGCTCCTTCACGCGACATCGACCCCTCGGCGCAATACGCCACCGCCGCCGTTTCGCTTGCGCTGGCTGACGCGAAGCTAACGGTGCGAGGATCACAACGCGACCGCTCGGGGATCTTCACCGGCAACACCCGAATGCCCGCCCGCAGCGCCAACGACTGCGTCACCAGCATGGATCGCCGGGGAATCACCGGAATCGCCGCCGGCCCGTTCACGCGAATGGTGCTCAATGCTCCGGCTGGAACCTGCGCCAAGTTGCTCTCGCTGAAGGGGCCGCTGCTGGTGCTTTCGGCCGGACGCAGCAGCGGGCTGTTGGCGATCATCCGCGCGAGCCAGCACCTGGCGTCGCGGCGGTGCGCCGATCTGATCGTCGCTGGCGGGCTCGACGAGCTGCCGGTGACCCTTGGCGAACTGTGCGCTGAAGGGGCCGCCTTCGCCGCGCTCACCGCCGATGAATCGCCCAGCCCGGTACGGATTGACGGCTGGGGCCTCGCTGGCCCCAACGACGCTGCGACCGCCGTGTCGCGCGCGCTGGTCGGGTCGCCCGAGATCGACGGCGTCTTCTCGGCGATGCCGTCGGCAGCCCGGCTGCTCGTGGGAACCGCCGCGGATCCCGCCCACTTACCCCTGGGGCTTACCGACGTGCACGCGTTCGCCGGCGCAGCGCAGGCGGCATCGTCGGCGTTTGCTTTCGTGCTCGCAGCCTCGCGGGTGCGACGGGGTTCTGCACGGCGCTTGCTGGTCGTCACATCCAGCGATTCGATCTCTTGCGCAGCCGTCGTCGCGGCACCTGGAGCCTAAAGAATGGACACCGAGCTCGGCCCGTACATTGCCCGCCGCATCGATGCGTTGGCAAAGATCCGCAAGATGCTGGTGATCAGCTTGAGCCTGCGACGGCGCCCCGATGAAATCGACCCCGACACGTCGCTCTTTGGCACCGGCTTGGGCATTGACTCGATTGACGCAGTCGAGATCCTCGTCGCGCTCGAGATCGAGTTCGGCGTGAAGCTGCCCGACCCGATCGATCGCCGACGACAGCTGCGCAGCGTGAACTCGCTGGTCGACCTGGTCCTCGCCCACCCACCGGTCGGGGCATGACGGCCGTCGAACCGATGATGGTCGCTGTGCGCACGGCGACGGCGGTCACCCGGATGACGCATGTACAGGTGCTGCGTCTTTCCGGCGCGGGCGCCCACGCGCTTCTCGACGCCGCGACCACCTCACGGCTCTTCGCGCGAGAGAACCAAATGCTTCAGACGCTCTTGCTCGACGCCCAAGGGTTCCCCTTCGCCGACGCATTCGTCTGCCTGGAAGAAGACGCGTGGGTCCTGATCGCCGAAGGGCCGACGCTGCCCGCGCTGCTTGCGCACCTCGAACACGTTCGGCGCGGGCGCGTTCCAGACGCAGAGGTCACAATCACCGACCTGCTCGAAAGCCACGTGTTGTGGAGCGTCGATGGCCCCTTCGCCTGGGAAGTCACCGCGGCCCTGCTCGGCCCTGAAGTCCTCGGCGCGCCGTACCTTTCGTTTTTGACGCTGCGGGAAGTGCTGTGTTTCCGCGCTGGGAAGACCGGCGAGTACGGCTACTTGTTGCTCGTACCGTCGGCCATCGCCACCGAAACGTGGGGCCGCCTGCTCGCGGTGGGTTCGCCGCTGGGGCTGGTCGAGGCGAACCTTGCGACGCTGGATCAATGCGCGCTCGAGAACTGGCACTTCTGCATTCGCGCGCTCGGCGACCAGCAATTGATTCCGCACGAGCTTCAGCTGCAGTGGCGCGTCGACAGCAAGAAGGAATTCGAGGGCGCGCAGGCGCTGCGCAAACGCTTAGAGCGCTCGACCGTGCGCCTGACCTGCTTCGTCGCGCCCATATCCATCTCGCGCGGGCAAGTGGTGAAGCTCGGCGCCCAGGCAATCGGCTCGGTGCTCGACGTCGGCTTCTCGTCAACGCGGGGCGACTGGGTCGGCTGGGCGGTGATCGACGCCGCGCTTGCCTGGCCCGGAATACGCCACTTTCACGTCGAAGCGAATCAAGGCCCGGTGGCGATTCAGACCTGCTCGCCTCCGGTAATCGACAACCGCAGCCTGTTCGTTGATCAGCGCAAGCACAGCTATCGCACCCGCCACGAGCAGGAGTTTCCTCCGCTGGTGTCACGGTGACGTCGCAGCGGTTCGCGGGCAGAACGGTGGTCGTCACCGGTGCGTCGAGAGGCCTCGGGCGCGCGATGGCTGTCGCCTTCGCCGGCGAGGGCGCCTACGTGTTCGTCGGCCATCAGCGCGCGGACGAAGAAGCAGCTGCGACGGTCAGACTGCTTGGTGGAAATGGCGAAGCGTTGCGCTTCGATGTCAGCCGGCCGCCAGAAGTCGCGGCGGCGTTCGCCAAAGTCCACCAGGCACGCGCGCGGGTCGACGTGTTGGTGAACAACGCGGGCATTTCGCGCGATGCGCCCGCGATGCTGCTCGACACACCAGATTGGCGCGAGGTCGTGGCGGTCAACCTCGACGGCGCGTTCTTTTGCAGTCGCGCGGTGCTGGCGCCGATGCTCCATGCGCGCAAGGGGTCGATCGTGAACGTTGCGAGCGCGTCAGCGGTGCGCGCGAACCCCGGGCAGGCCAACTACGCTGCGGCGAAAGGGGGCCTGCTCGCGCTCTCACGGACGCTTGCCGCCGAGCTCTCGCCGAAAGGAATTCGCGTCAACGCTGTCGTGCCAGGGTTGATTGACGCGGGAATGGTGCAGCGCATGGATCACCGTGCGCTCGAGCGAAGCAAGGCGCACATTCCCTTGGGCCGGCTTGGGACTGCAGACGAGGTTGCGAAGGTGGTGCTCTTTCTGGCTTCCGATGACGCGGCTTACATCGTCGGCTGTGAGCTGCCCGTCGACGGAGGTCTGACCCTGTGACCGACGCCTTCTTGTTTCCCGGGCAGGGCTGCGAAGGACCCGACATGGCAGGCAGCGCGCTCACCCGCCCGGGGCCAGTTCGGACCTTGCTCGAGCGGGCCTCGCACGGACTCGAACTCGACCTCGAAGAAATCATCCGTCGAGGAGACCCCGCGCTTGCGCGCACCGAAGTCGGCCAGCCGGCGTTGATCGCGGTGAGCCTGGGCCTTGCGCTCGAGCTTCGTGCCAGCGGTGTGCGGCCGACCGCGGTGGCCGGCCATTCAGTGGGAGAGATCGCAGCGTTCTGCCTCGCCGGCTGTCTCGAGCCAGAAGACGCGATCGATTGCGTGGTCGAGCGTGCACGCCTGATGGCGGAAGCGGCCCGGCGCGCGCCTGGCGGCATGGCGGCCATCCGCGCGCGCAGCCTTGACGAGGTCCGAACCGCGCTCGCGGTGGGCAGTGCAGCGGGGCGGGTCGAGCTTGCAGCGCACAACGCTCCGGAAGAGTGGGTGCTTACCGGAGATCGCGCGGCACTCGCGGCGGTGAGCGCGCGGTTCTCAGTCGTTCCGTTGCTGGTCACCGGGCCGTGGCACAGCCGCACGATGTCGGAGGTCGCCGTGCAATGGCGGCTTTCTCTCGAGCGGCTAAAGTGGAAGAGGCCCCAGGTGCCGCTGGTCGCCAACGCGACGGGAACCTGCGTCGAGGACGACGACTTGATCGGGCTGCTGGTGGGCCAGCTGACAAGCCCGGTGCAGTGGGCCAAGACGATGCAGACGCTCAAGGGGATGGGGGTCGGAATCTGGAACATCTTCGGGCCAGGCCGGGTGCTGCGTGGGCTCTGTCGCGCAAATCTCAAAGGGAACCTGCGCGTCGTGCTTCGCGACGGCGCGAACGCGGTGGAAGCTCAGGCATGATTGATCTGAAGATGCTCAAGCCGTTCACCCTGGATGCAGACGCCATCCGAGGGATGTTGCCGCATCGTGATCCTTTGCTGCTCGTCGACGGAATCGACGGGATCTCTACCGAGCCGCCCGCCTTGCTTGCGCACAAGATTGTCGCTGTCACCGAGCCCGTCTTCGCCGGTCACTTTCCGCAGCAGCCGGTTTGGCCGGGCGTCTACACGGTCGAAGGGCTCGCGCAGACCTGCGCGTTGTTGGGATCGCTTCAAGCCGGGCAGAAGTCTGCACCGAAAAGCGCCGCGCTCGCGGCTGCCAACGTGAAGTTGATTGCGCCGGTGGTTCCAGGCGATCGGCTCGACTACCTCGTGCGGTGGACCTTTCGCCTCGACGCGATGCATCGGTTCGATGTCGAAGCGGCGGTCAACGGGCGGGTGGTAGCGAACGGAGTCCTCACCCTCGTGGTCGCGCCCCAATGATCCGCGGGGTTGCAGTCGTCGCGACATTGGTACTGAGCGCCTGCGCAGGTCCGCGGCTAATCTGGACAGGGCGAGACTCCTCGCGACACCTCCGGGCCGAGGTGCTCGCGCAGGGCAACTCACAATGGCTTCGCGTCGGGCAAGCGCAAGGCGAGCGTTTCGAAGCAATAGGCACCGATGGAATCGTGTTCGCGGCCGACGGAAGCGCGGTCGCCTACCCCGCGCTGCGTGAGGGAAAGTGGTTCATCATCGCGCGAGAGAAGACCCTTGGCCCGTTCGACGGGGTCGTTGACCTGCGCTTTGATCCAACGGGGGTTCGCCTCGCCTTCATCGCCGAATCGGCCGACGGGTTTCGCGCAATCGTCGATGGGCGGCCGACCCCTGCGTTCGAGCGCATCCAACCGGGAACGCTTCAATTTAGCCGCAGCGGGCAGCACGTCGGCTTCGTCGGCAGCACGGGCAACTGCGCGACCATCGTCGTCGATGGTACGCATTCGCCTTGTCATGAACGGGTTCTGTCGCTGCGGGTGACCGACCAGGGAACCGCGGCAGCGGTGATTGGCAGCGGTGGAAAGCAACGCCTGCTTTCCTCGGAGCTTGGGCCTGCGTTCGATGAGATAACCGAGTGGGCGATTTCGGAATCCGGTCGAATCGCCTACGCCGCTCGCGCGGGAAGCAGGTTCGTCGTCATTCTCGATGGCACCGTCAGCTCGGATTGCGAGGCCGTTCGCCACCTTCGATTCGGTGACGGCGGCAGGCGCGCTGCGTGGGTCTGCAGCGACACGGGCCTTGCTTCGGTGGTCATTGACGGGGTCCCCGGGCCCCGCTTCCCTTGGGTTTCGGCGCCGAGCGTCGCGGCGCGGGCGGCTACCGTCGCCTATTTCGCGCGCGACCCACAGGGAGCTTGGGTGGTGATTGGAGACTCGAAGCGCGGGCCATACGCGCACGTGGCCGAGCTGGCGTTGGCGAAGAACGGGCAGGGATTCGCGTTCGTCGCGCGCAGCAGCGGCGTCTCGAGTGTCGTGCACGGCACGGGTGAGACCCCGGTTGACGCGGTGGTCGAGGGCAGCCTCGTCGTCTCGGATGATGGAAGCCATTGGGCCGCCATCACCGGCGAGTCGACGACGCAGGCGCTTTGGCTCACCATCGACGGCGCACGTCGCCGTCAGCTCGTCTCGGCCGAAGTTTTCGGCGCGGGCAATCAACAGTTCGGTGCCTGGATGACCCGCGAGCTGCGCAGATGATCACCATCAACACCCGCACGTGCATTCGGTGCGCAGCGTGCGCGACGGTCGCTGCTGCCCATTTTGCCGTCGCTGCCGGGCCCGCGCGGGTGGTGCGCGCGCCTCAGACCGCCGCCGAACGACGCGCGTGCGAAGCAGCCGCAGCGCTGTGCCCGACCCGGGCGATCGACACCGACAGCGCGGTGCTGGCCGAAACAGCCGTTGGTCCGATGAGCGAGATTTACCCAAATGCGATCGAAGTCTCCGAAGGGGTGCGTTGGAAGATTGTCGAACTTCCCTGGTCTTCGTTCGCGCCGGACCACGCGACAACCGCATTGAGGTCGGTGGTGCGGGAAATGGCTTATTCCGAGCAGACGACGTTCTCGGCGACCGCCCGCTTCATGCAGGCGTTTGGCGACAACACCGACTTCTCGCAGTGGATCTCTGTCTGGTTCTACGAAGAAACCCGCCACCCGATGGTGCTCTTGAAGTGGCTCAAGCTCGCAGGCGAGAAGCTCGCGTCGGACTTCGTCAGCCGCGGCCGGGTGTCTGCGCCGTTCATGAAGTCGTTGATGGGCACGCTGGTGACCAACGTCATCTCTGAGATGTTCGCCGCCGAGGCCTACCTCGGAATGGCGCGATCGGCGCCTGAGCCGCTGCTTGCCGCGATTTCCGAGCGCATTTGTGCTGACGAAGCGCGCCATGGGGCCGGCTTCTTCGCGTACGCACGGCAGATCCTCGAGAGCTCGACCAACCCGGATCGCGAACGGCTCGACGCGCTTAAGGTGCTTCATTTCTGGATCAACGAAAATCAGAGCGTCAGCCACCCGGTGAACGAAACGATGGACAAGCTGAAGACCTTGCTTCCAGAAGGAGGCGTGCTCGCTTCCTTTCACCCGCCCCTGACGCGAATCTCGAAAGCCGTGGGGCGGTTGACTGGCTTACCCATCGATACCCCCGCTGACCT
>JANOHG010001242.1:0-4580 GCA_031406375.1 Archangiaceae bacterium
GCCTTGTTTTCCCCACTTCTGACCTCCAACTTCACCCTGGCTCACTCTGCGTTCTTCCAAGCCGACCGACTTTCACTTCCGCCGCTCGCCCCCAAAGGCCGGTAGTCCTTCCTTGAAGTAGTGCGGCGGGGAGAAGATGAAGTGCCCGACCTTCTGCGGGGCGTTCTACCAGTCGCCGAAGGTCGCGGCGTTCTCCCGGTGCGCCTCTCGTAGACTGAGAGGTCGATGTCCCGGTAGTCGTTGGTCACTTCGATTTTGTGACCGTCGGCTTTGTTGGTGTACGTGCCGCATGAGTCCTTGCGCTCGAAGTAGAAGAAGATCGCCACCTTCTCGACGTCGCGAACGCGCTCGGCGGTGCCATAGAGGACCGCTCCGTCGCCCAGCATCAGCAGCGACGGCGTCGCTTTCTTCTCAGCGGGAAACTTCACCGGCCCGTCCTCGAGGCCCTCGAGCAGCGCGGTGAGCGTGTCGAGCGAAGCCGTCGCGTCGGCCGCGACGTTGACCTGCGCAGTCGCCCCGTTGGGCCAGGTGAGGTGCATCTTGATCTCCGCGGTGAGCGCGCTCTTTCCAGAGAGGATCGGCTCGAGCGGCGCGTCCGGCAGCTTTGCCAACAGCTCGCTGCTCACCTCGAGCTTGGTCCGCTCCACGTCGTCGGCGCTGACCACCTTCGTGCCGCCGAGCTCGATCGTGGTGCCCTTCTCCACCTTGATCGACATGTTGAGCGCCTTCTTCCAACTGAAGATGCAGTCGCACTCCTTCCCGCCGCACTCGACGATTCCACGCGTCTTCGACAACCACATGCGGGGGCTGCGCTCGAGCTGAACCACGAGCTCCCCGCTTGTCGTCTTGAGCAGCTCATTGCGGTACGCGTCGCAGCGGGCCTCGTGCTTGCCGATCGAGAGGTTCTTCCAGGGAACCTCCAGCGTCAGCTTGCCCGCAGCGTCCGTGGTGCCAAAGTCCCCCGTCGCCATCTCGACGTTGCAGTTGATCCGCATTCCCGGCTCGGACTCGACGAGCAGCTCGACCTGCTCCTTGTCGTCCTTGATCGAGATGCCGCCCTGCTTGATCGAGAGCGAGGTGACCTTCGCTTCACATCCGGTGAGGACGGCGAGCAGCAGCAGGAGCCTGGGCAGAGTCATGGGTTTGGCTCAGACATGTCTGAGCCAGCCAGAGTAGGCGCGCCGCCGGTCGTCACGCCAACCCTTCGTCATTCGCGGCGGAAAATGGTCGGCCCGGTTCCTGAAAGGGGCCCTGCATGTCCAAAGTCTCTACTGCCCGCGCCCCCGCTTCTTCCACTCCCACCCCGAAGGCCGCAACGAGACTTTCTTCAGCCTGGATGCGCTGAACGCGCGGATCGCGGAACTGTTGGAGGACGTCAACGCGCGAAAGATGCGGGTGTACGGGGCGAGCCGGAACGAACTCTTCGATCGGCTCGAGAAGACCGCGCTGCGTGCCGCTGCCGCATGACCGCTTGACCTACGCCGAGTGGAAGACCACTTCAACTTCAAGGAGAGATGAACGACCTTTTCGTAGGCGTGGGTGAAGTGGCAGCCGCGCGGGTTGGGCCGGAAGAGCCGAGCGAGGGTGGAGGAGGTCGGACAAAGCGCGGGGTGATCGCGAA
This sequence comes from Archangiaceae bacterium, assembly GCA_031406375.1. Classification (GTDB taxonomy): domain Bacteria; phylum Myxococcota; class Myxococcia; order Myxococcales; family Myxococcaceae; genus JAGSPQ01. The sequence continues at coordinate 1,622 of JANOHG010001242.1, forward strand.
GAAACGAGGGGCTGGGGCAAGGCGGTGGCGGGGCTCGTCGGCGCGAGCGGTGGGCGACGTGGTTGGGTGAGGGTTCAGCAGTGAAGCTCGCGCTGGGGAGGGTCTCGGGCCGGAGCGAGAGGGAGCGGGTGGGAGGGCAGCCCCAGGTGGGCGAGAATCTCGGCGGTCACCCTCGACGAGAAGACGCAGGCCACGACGCGCCGCTTGCCTCCGCAGTGGGTGCAGGAGAGCAGGTCTACCCCGAAGGTTCTCTTCAGGAGGTCGGCCCACGGGATTCTCGAGGAGGGCCGTGCGGTGGGCGCTTCGAGAGCGGCCTTCTCGTCCCTCGTCGTCAACGAAGGGAGCGGCCCAGACATCGGGGGCGGTGCCGGTTCCGGCGAGAGCTCGGGTGGCGGTGCCGGGACCACGAGCGAACGGAGGCGCGCGTTCGGCGCGAGTACGCCAAAGAAGCGAACGAGGTTGACCCGCGGTGGAGGAATCAGCGCTGCGACGCGGCGAAGGAAATCCACCGGAGTCTTCGAGCGCGCGTTTGCCCGCGCGTCCACCGCGCGGTTTGGTCGACCGCGATCTCGGCACCTCGAGCGAGAGGTTGGTAGGCCGTGACCAACACCGGCTCACAGGCAGGCGCCGTCGAGCACGGCCGCCCACTTCGCCGAGGCCGCCTCGCAAATCAACGCGACACCGCTGATGCAGACGTCCGCGTCGGTGCCGGGTTGGCACGCGCAGCCGATGCTCCCTGGTTTGTACGCAGTGCTCACGTTCTGAGTCGGCGAGTAGCAGGCAGCCGGGCGAGGCGGTAAGCACGGGCCGTCTTGAACGGCGGTCCAACGGAGGGAGGTCGAGTCGCAAATCAACGCGACACCGCTGATGCAGTCGCCCGCGTCGGTGCCGGGTTGGCACGCGCAGCCGATGCTCCCTGGTTTGTACGCAGTGCTCACGTTCTGAGTCGGCGAGTAGCAGCCGGTCAGCCCAGGCACGAAGGGGCGCGAGTCAGGGCCGCAGGCGAGGAGTGGAACCACGACGAAGGAGAGAAAGACACAGATGGGAGTTCGCATGGAGCGGGGCATTTGCAAAAGAGAGGCCCGATGCATTCTTCCGATTCGACAAGGGTTCCGGCGACGACGGCGGCAGAAAAACATGCACCTGGAACAGTTTTCTGAGCTGATGGGTCGACGAAGACAGCGAAAGAATCGCGACGCTGAATCATTGAGTAGGGCAGGCAGACGCACGGCAGCTCGCCACCAAAGGCCAAGGACACCGCACCGGTGTCTGGGTTTTAGTTCCGCGCATTGGCCGAGCAGTGATGAGGATGTGGACAGTATCGGCGGACATTCGCTTCGACCAGGGTCGACTCGAGTCGGCCCAGCGGTTAGAAGCCCGTGGCCATGAGCTATACGGTTCTCGCTCGAAAATACCGCCCGCAGACGTTTGAAGACATGACGGGCCAGGAGCACGTGGTCCGCACGATCGAGAACGCAATCAAACTCGGTCGGGTCGCGCATGCGTACCTGTTCGCGGGTCCCCGCGGCACTGGAAAGACGACCGCCGCGCGTCTGCTCGCCCGCGCGCTCAACTGCGAGAAAGGCCCGACCTCGACTCCTTGCGGGGTGTGCCAGGCGTGCACTGAAATCCGCGATGGCATCAGCACCGACGTGGCGGAAATCGACGGCGCTTCGAACAACGGCGTCGAAAACGTGCGCGAAATTCGAGAGAACGCGAAGTACCTGCCCCAGCGGGATCGCCACAAAATTTACATCATTGACGAGGTTCACATGCTCTCGGGCGCGGCCTTCAACGCGCTGCTGAAGACGCTCGAAGAGCCGCCGGGTCATGTGAAGTTCATCTTCGCGACCACCGAACCGCAGAAGCTGCCCGACACGATTCTTTCACGCTGCCAACGCCACAACTTCCGCCGCATCCCTCAGGCCGCGATGCTGAAGCGGCTGCAGCAGATCTGCGCGATGGAAAAGGTCACCGTCACCGACCGCAGTCTCTCGCTGCTGGTTCGCCAGTCGGAAGGAGGCATGCGTGACGCGCTGTCGCTGCTCGATCAGGTGCTCTCGGCGTGTGGTGAGTCGCCGACCGACGAACAAGTCGCCGACGCACTTGGAGCCATCGACCGCACGCTCGTTCACGCGTTCGCCACCGCGCTCGTGCAGCGCGACGCGAAGGCGCTGATGCAGCGCATCGAAGAAGTCTGGAGCCGCGGAGTCGACCTGCGCCGCCTCGCCGAAGAGCTCGCGTTCGAGTTGCGGCACCTGTTCATCGCGAAGAGCACCGGCGCAGCGCCCGAGGAGCTCGCAGAAACAGATCGCGATGCCGTCGTGCTGCTTGCCCGCGAGGCCGATGCCGCCCAGCTCGCCCGGTTGTTTGATGTCGTTCATGGCAGTGTGTGGGAAATCGCGCGCGCCCCGCAGCCGCGACTTGCGTTCGAGATGACGCTGCTCAAGGGCGTGTACCTCGCTCCGGCTGCCGCGATTCCCGACCTGATCGCGCGGGTTGAAAAGTTGTCTGTCGGGGCGGCAGGGGGTCGCTCCGGCACCCCGAGCTTTCGCGCTTCCTGAACGGACGGGACCTCAGACTGCAGCGGCGTCTTGGGCAGCCGAGCAGCGAGGGCGCGCAGAAGTCGAGAACGTTCGAGCCACCACCGCACCCACCGCTGCGGCGAACGCATCGGCGCCGAGCGCGCGACCCGGTGCAGGAAAGATGGCTGTTAGCGAGCGCGCCGATAATTCCCCACCCCAACCAGATTCAGCAGAGAGAATCGGTCAGCCCGCTCGAGCGCCAGAGAGTGCGCGACCCAACGCCACGATCGCCCCCGAGCCCGACGAGCGTCTCTTTGCGCCTGAAGGTTCGGCTGAAGGCTGCGCCTCAAGAGAATGCGTTCCTGAGGAAGAAGAATCGCCCGCTCAGGTCACCTCGCAGGACATCTGGCGGCGAGCCGTCGAAGCGGTGCGGG
>JANOHG010001247.1:0-2062 GCA_031406375.1 Archangiaceae bacterium
CGATCGTTGATCGACGAAGTGATTCTCGTCGGCGGGCAGAGCCGAATGCCGTTGGTGCAGCAATCGATCAAGGATCACTTCAAGAAGCCGCCCCGAAAGGGTGTTCACCCTGACGAGTGCGTCGCGTTGGGCGCGGCGCTGTTGGGCGACTCGCTGGACCAGATCGATTCAGTGACACTGATTGACGCGCTGTCAATGCCGATTGGGTACGCGCTGCCCAGCGGGCGATTTCGGAAGATCATCGAGAAGAACCACGTAATCCCCACCGTGAAGAGCTTTCGACTGCCGCCCCCAAGCACGCCAGGCGGTCAGTTCATCGAGATGGATATTTTTCAAGGCGACAGTGAGCAGATTGTCGACAACGAGTACCTCGGCACGGTGAAGGTGCCCGCCTCGGCGGCCGGAAAGCGGGTCGACTTCAAGCTCGACGAAGAATGCTTGTTGCACGTGTGGGTCGAGGAAATCGGCGAGCCGCGCGAAGTGAAGCTGTCGACCCGAGACACGCCCGACACGCTCAAGCGCGCGCTGGCTGAAGAGATGGAGCGGCGCCCGCGAACGGAAGAACGAACAGCCGCGGAACGGGGGGGCCTCTTCTCGAGCCTCAAGCGGCTGTTGGGCGGCTGAGCAGAAAACTGGTATGGGCAGCTCGGTCGCAACAACGGGGGACGGGAAATGGGCTTTGTGGAACGTTTGAAGAAAGAAGTACTGGGTTTGTCGCAGAAGGCGATGGAACGCTTGTTCTCCGATGACAAGCGCGCAGGTCAGATTGCCAGCGTGATCGGCAAAGTTCAGAAAGGAAAGGCCGCCTTCGACAAGGGCCAGATTCAGGTGATGCACCAGCTCAATTTTGCCTCGAAGAACGACTTCAAGGAGATCGGCAAGCAGCTGTCGGTGTTGCGCCGTCAGGTGCGTGATCTCGATGAGAAGCTGAAGGCAGTGTGATCTGCAGCGTCTCGTCGGCGTTGACAGGTCACGAAGCGGGTGGCAGAAGCGGCCCGCTTTTCCCAATTGAATACGGGCGCATAGCTCAGCGGTAGAGCACTGCCTTCACACGGCAGGGGTCGCAGGTTCGAAACCTGCTGCGCCCATTGAGTAAGGCTTGGATGTCGCTGGGGATTTCGGTTCGGACTCCCGCCTCATCCTTCGCCGGCTCGATCACCTGCGCCAAGGTTCCCGCCATCATGCCGAGCCCCGGGTTATGCCGACTCAGCATCCGGTTGATCGCTGCGGGACCTGACCGAGGCGGCACTTCCTGACGGGGCATAATCGGGGTGGCGTCCTCACTGGCAATTTCGCCAGGGGGACAACATGCCGAAGAAGCCCAACCCAATATTTTCCCCGTCGGGCCTCTACTTGCTCGGGAATTACGTTCAGTTGTTTGAAGAGCGGTTGATTGCGCTCGGATGCGCGCCCTGGACCGTCGTTGGGAAAGTGCGGGCCGGTTCTGTTGGCCATCCCCAGAAGGCCGGCCATGGACACGTGCGCTATCGGAACTTCCGAAGTCTGCAAAGACTAAGAACTCGCTGGTTAACCGAACAAAACGGTGCAAAGAACGACTCTGATCAACCATCACCCATCGCAGTAACTTCTCTCTGCATCGAGACCCAATGTCTGCCCGATCGCTGGCGGTCGTCTCTTCACGCGTCGCGGTCGCTGTATGGTCTGTGGCCATCGTCGGCTGCTCTGGTCCTGTCTTCGGCTCGCGGTGCGCCGATCGCTGTCTGGCTGGAAGCGTATGTGATGTGCAAACTCAACTTTGCGTGGCCGCGATCGACGGTGGTGGAAAAGGGGGCGGAGCGACTGGCGACGGTGGCGGTGGCGGTGGAATGGGGGGAGGAGGAACGTCTGGCACCGGTGGCGGTGACAGCGGGAATGACGCCGGAGTCATCGACGGTGGGGCCCCCTGCAATCTCTTCACGGGAGCGGGTTGTCCGTTTGGCCTACGCTGTGCCCTTGTCGTCGTAGACGTGGTCGACGATGCCGGCACGGTCGAAGGCCATTTTCAAAGGCGATGCCTGCCCCCAGGCCCGGCCGCCGCCGGAGATCCGTGCGTCGGAAGGCT
>JANOHG010001264.1:0-2007 GCA_031406375.1 Archangiaceae bacterium
GGTCAAAACCCGTGCCAAGAGTAACCGATTCTGCGGCACGAAACTGCAAGTACTTTCAGTAGAGACGCTAACCATTAAGAAAGCTTGAAGTTTTCACCCAAATACACGGAACGTGCCCGCGTAGATGCCGCGAGCTGAGAAGGGGAACCCTCTTCGAGGATTTTCCCAGCGGCGATGACGTAGGCGCGATCGCAAATGGCGAGGGTATCGCGAACGTTGTGGTCGGTGATGAGGACCCCCAGCCCCTTCGCCTTCAGCCGGACAATCTCACGCTGCAGCTCGCTGACGTTAATCGGGTCGACCCCTGCAAACGGCTCGTCGAAGAGGATGAAACGAGGCGCAGGCAGCAGACACCGCGCAATCTCGGCCCGGCGACGCTCTCCTCCGGACAGCGTCTCGCCCATCGATTGTGCGACTGCCTCCAGAGCGAACTCGGCCAATACTGCGTTCGCTTTTTCGGCGCGCGCAGAAGCAGACAAACCACGCTGAAGCTCAAGCACAGCAAGCAGGTTCTGTCGCACTGTCAGTCGCCGAAAGATGCTCGGTTCCTGTGGCAAGTAGCCCAGACCGCGCAGGGCGCGCTGATGCATTGGCAGCCGGCCGAGCTCGACGCCATCGAGCTTTACCGAACCCGCGTCCGGAGCAATTAACCCGACCACCAGGTTGAAGCTGGTTGTCTTGCCTGCACCGTTGGGGCCGAGGAGTCCGACCACTTCGCCAGGTCGAACGCTGAAGGTGACGCCGTCAACCACCCGGCGGGCGCGATACGTTTTGACCAACCCCTGCGCCTCGAGAAGACCGGTCACGGCTTTTTCTTCTTCCCGTCGGCCTGGAGCACGGTGGTGGCGTTCTCGACTTCGAGGGTGTCTTTGCCGGTGATGAAGGTGATTTTCGAACCGCGCATACGGTTGGGTCCTTGTCGGGCCTCTGGTTTTCCGGTGACCACGAGCACTCCGTGCGCGTTGTCATAGTCGGCCCGCTGCCCACGGGCCCATTTGTCAGCATCGGTCGCCTCGACACCGCCGCGCGCCTGGACCATGGTGACGACGCCATGCTCGTCGTAGTGGGCAATGAGCTCGGGTGCCTTGATCAGCGTCGGGCCTCTGCGAGCGCGAACGTTTCCCTTCCAGACGGCGGTTGATTTCTTGTCTTCGAGGACGAGCAAGTCGGAATCGATTTCGACCGAGGCGCCCTGGGCCGAGCTTTCATTGGGCGCAAGCGTCCTTGCGTGGGTGACTTCCACGCGGTCGAGGCCGGTGGTGAAAGTGACGCGATCGCCTTTGACGGTGCGTTTTCCGAGTCGAGCCTTTGGATTTCCATCGACGACGAGAATCCCGGTGAGGTTGTCGTAGTTCGCCCGTTCGCCGGTCGCGACGCGATCGCCATCGACGGCCTGAACGTTGCCTACGGCGGTGATGCGCGACACGTCCTGGCCTGCGCCGTAGAAAACGGTGAGGGTGTCGCAGGTGACCGTGGTGGTGTCGCGAACCGCTTTGGCGCGACCGGTGTAAATGGCGCGGCCTTCTTTGTTGATCAGCTCGAGCTTGTCGGCGCTGACCTCGATGGGCCGTGCGAGCAGGCCGGCGTCAGAGCTTGCGGCGAGCAGCAGCAGAAGCATCACGGTGAGCCGACCCTGGACGTCACGCCGTCAAAGGTCGCGTGTTGCGCGTCGACGTCAAAGCGGAAGCTGTGAGCGTCGAGTGAAAACAGTCGGCTGCTCTGGATCCCGCGTACCGCGACGGCCGCGGTTCCGGTCGCAACACCGCGGGTGCCTTCTTTTCCTTCGAAGTGGGCGGTGGGCGTGGTGGCGACGAAGTGGGAAGTGGTGGCCGGCTCGCGCGATGCGAAGGTGATTCCACCGGTGGCGTCGAAGGCCAGGGTGTTCATGTTCCCTGTCAGTGTCGGCGCGTCGAGGGTGAGCGCGTCAACGTAGAAGTCGAAGGCCGCGTTCGCAGCGCGCAGGTCGCCTGTCAAGCGCGTCAGCTCGACGTGGGATGCTCGAACGAG
>JANOHG010001274.1:0-5148 GCA_031406375.1 Archangiaceae bacterium
GGCGCCCCTGAAGGATTACCGCGTGAGGATGTTCGATGGCGCTGAACAGGTGCTGCCGTCGGATGAAGAAGCCTGGCTTGAAAATGGTGAGATGACTTACCGAATCGTTCTCGGCGCGCGGCTAAAGCCCGGCCGTTCGTACAGCATCAGCGTTGAGGGCGAGCTTGACCATCAGATCAGCGATTTTTCCGGCCGAAGCTACCGTGATGTGCGCATCGGCTTGAAGGTCCTTGGCGACGCCGAGCGTGTGCCGAAAAAGAAGCACGTGAAGAAGCGACGCAAGTAGCGAGCGACGCACTGCGCAGCACACAAGGTGACGAATGGTTCATTGCAGAGTAGTTGCGTCGCTATGAAGATCTTCGTTGTCGTGGCCGTTCAGTTCATCCTTCTTCTCGTCGGCTGTTCGCGAAACCTCACGACTTCGCCACCACCCCCAACGCCGGCAGCTGCCGATGCCTCGGTCGGCGTTTCCAGCTGCAAGACCGACGCAGATTGCCGCATCGCAGCCGACTACTGTTCGATTTGCCTTTGCCGGCCGCTCGGGCCTGAACAGACCCTGCCCAAGTGCAGCGGCCCTGGGGTCAATTGTTTCCGGGATCCGTGCGGTGGCATGACGGCGCGGTGCGTGAACGGAGGGTGTACGGCCGCGGTTGGCCAGCTGGAGTGACGTTGGCGCTGCGCTACAAGGCCAGCAAGAGCTTCGACAGATCATACAGAACGTCGCCACGTCCAAAGACCGGCAGCGGCTTTAGGTTCCAGACGTTGCTGAGGCTGATCTCGTTCACCGCCCATTCGAGCAGCGCGCGAAGATTGATCGCGTCGTAAAGGTTGTACTCAACAAGAAACCTCAGCGCCGATCGATCGCCGGTGTTCTGCAGCGTGCGCCACAGGCGGATCGCATCCATTCCGCCGACGCCCTTCAGGTGTGGCGGCCGACGAAGCCCGAGGCGCTCTTCGATTTCCTTCAGGCCCCCGGTTTGTCGCGTCTTTCGGAGCACGACCTTCAGGTCGAGGTGAACGACCGGACGAACCAGGTCTTCGAAGTGATGCTTGAGCACCGGCACATCGAAGACCAGCCCGTTGAAAGTGACCCAGATCGCGCTCTTGGCGAGCCGAATCGGAAGCTCAGGCAACGTACTTCCTCGGATGAAGGTCGCCAGGCCGTCGCAGTCCATCAAGCCACCGACGGTGATCTGCGTCTCACCGTCGGCTTCGAGATCGAAGAACGCCGCGCGGTGGGCGAACGTTGGGTACAGCCTCCAGTGCTCACGTGTGGGGATCCAGCCCGCGAGCTTGGCGAGATCTCCATGCGCGAGTGCGTGGCGCGCTTGCTCGATTCGCTCGAGCATCTGCAGGTCGAGCCGCTTCGACATCACGACTGTCTTGCGCGCTGCGGCTTCGAAGTCGTCCCAGACGAAGATCCCGCGCGCCCAAAGATCCTTTTCGCGCCAAGGGCCCACCCCCTTCGACAGCTGGAAAGTGTGCAGAATGGGTTGTGCTGCGGCGTTCATCGATGCAGCTAACCAGAGCGGCGAGATCCTCTGGAACTCTTTGCTCTCGATCAAGGTGCGATGCTGCTCGGGCAGCCAGCCATCCGCATCAGCCGCGCGGAGGTCGCCCGCTTAGTTCTTTCACCCATGAGTGAAGAAACTCAGGTCGCGCGAGCAGCTCGAGCAGCGGAAGATCCGCCTCGCAGAACGGCAGCGCCTTCATCTCAATCGGCGTACAGAATCGCAGCGCCTGCGCCCCGATCGGCTTGGGCGTGCCCGCGCGAATCGTCGCGGCGTAGAGCTCGAGCGCGATGGTGAGATCCTCATACTCATGGACGGTGCCCCACAGCCGTGGTCCGACCTCGAGTGCGACGGCGAGCTCTTCCTCGCACTCGCGGATCAGCGCCGCAGAATCGGATTCGCCTGGCTCGACTTTGCCTCCAGGAAATTCCCAGAGGTTCGCGCGGCTCTTGTCGGCGAAGCGCTGCTGCACCAGAAAGCGCGAAGCGTCACTGGGGTCCGCAATCAACGCTGCAACCACCCTCACCTGCTTCATGACGTTCTAGTTTCCGCCGCCCTTCAGGCGCATCGCGAACACTGTTCCAAGGTTCGACAGCACATACAGGCGCGATCCCGAACGGGTCGGCGTTGCAGTGATCCCCTTGCCCGGATTCCACGCCGTACGCGTACGCCCGGCGGCTGGATCCACGAACATCAGCGAGGTGGCGGTTGGCACAACCAGCATTCCCTTCACCATCACCGGTGCGCGCCCAGCATTGGCAACCTTCTGTTTGTCCGAAAGATTCAGCGTCCACAGCACACGCCCATCCGATGCCTGAAGCGCCCCGACTGCTCCATCACCTGCCGTGAACAGCACGTCGCCGCGAGAAATGAGCGCGGTGATTCCTGTCTGGTTGCTGACCCACACCAGGTCGCCCGTCTTCGCGTCGAGAGCGGTCACGCCATCTTTGTAGCTGGCGACGAAAACGTGGCCGAGGTCGTCGAAGACCGCCGACGAATCCACATCGAGAAAGTTCGCCGCCGTGCTGGTGGTGATCTTGCGTTCCCATTTCACCGCGCCTTCTTCAAGCGTCAACGCGACCAGCGAGCCATCAGAAAAACCCTGATAGACGAGGCCGTCGTGAACGACCGGAGTTGCTGCTCCTCGCACGGTCATCCCAGCTGGCTGATCGCGGCGGTATTGCCAGATCCACTTTCCGGTCGCGAGATCGACGACGAACAAGGTGTCCGACTGGGAAGTCACCAGCAACCGGCTGCCGTCAATCACCGGTGTCGTCACCAGCTCTTCGCCGGCTTTGTATTCCCAGATCTTCTCGCCGTTGCGAGCGCGCACCGCGTACAGCGTGCCGTCGCCTCCCGGCGCATAGACGATGCCATTGTCGACTGCAGGGCCTGCGTAGAAGCGGCTATAGGTTCTGAACTCCCACTCGATCTGGCCATCGACAGGTGACAGGCAGCGCAGATACCCGTCGCGGGTTCCGACGATGATCCGTTCGGTTTCGGGATCCACCGCAGGTCGCGCGGTCTCGGCTGGCAGGTATTCCAGCAACGTCATCTTCACCAGCGGCTTCCACCAGTCGATCTCGTACATCACCGCGGGGCTGACGTGACGATGGCTCGATGTCTCGGTGGGATCGTTGGTGAGCGAGACGGTCTTGCACCCGCACAAAGCGACCAGCAACGCGAGAAGCGGTCTCATGCTTCAGCCGCCGTCTTTCGACGGTACGGGCGTCATCGCCGTGGGAATCTTCACTCCCTGCGAAGCCAGCAGCGCAATCCGGTCGGCCGCCATCCGCGCTGCAGCGGTGTTCGGCGCCACGTTCGGCACCTCAACGAGCTGCTTGGCGCCCTCTTCCGACTTCCCCTGCAGAAGCAACACCCGCCCCCGGTGATACAAGCCCATGCCCTTCATGAAATCTGACTTGTTTTCGCCGGCGAGCTTGTCGAAGGCGGCGAGCGCCTGATCGAAGTTCTTGTTCTCTTCGAGCGCGTAGCCCCGCCCTTCAAGAGCGGTTGGCCGCAACGGATCAGCGGGGTCAGATCCTTCAAGGTAGTTGTCAAACGCCGCCAACGCTTCGGTCGGCTTTCCGACGCGCAACAACGCCTGCCCCAACGGCAGCGCCGCGCTCGCAGCCGCCCGGCTGCCAGCGGCCTTGGCCCGGAAGTCATTGAGCGCTTTGATCACAGCCTCATCCTTCTCAGCCTCGGACTTGAACGGCGGATCCTTAGGGGGCGGCGTGGGCTCGCCCTCAACGGGCGTTGGTGGCGGAGCCGGGTTGGGGTTCACCGGTCGCTGAAGCACCTTGAGCGCCGCGGCGTACTCGTTGACAGCAGCTTCCTGTTTCTTTGAGCTGAAGTGGGTCACCACCGCGAAGATTCCCGCGATCAGTACCGCGGCGCCGATCGCGACGACGATCGTCTGTTGGTGGGCGATCATGAAAGGCATCGCCTGGGCGCCAAGCTTCTGGAACTCGTCGGGCGCCTTAAGCTCCTTGCGGGTCAATTTGTGATCGGGCTTTTCAGACATATTTGCGCCGCCTTATGGGGCCTTCGTTTATTGCCTGTCAACGGCGCCGTCGCGCGGTCTGCTTATGGCCCTTAATCGCCGCGACTCTGAATTTTCGCTTTGCCTTGCCAGGCCTTTCGCGGAAAAACAGCCGCACCGGCACCTTCAGCATGAAGGTGCTGCGAAGCTGGTTGGTCAGATACCGCTTGTAACGATCCGGAATTGCATCCGGCATGTTGCACATGAAAGCGAATGCGGGCGGCGAGATGCCAACCTGGGCGACGTAATAGATCCGCAGCGCCTTTCCCTTCGAAAACGGCGCGGGGTGCTCGGTCGTCACGTGTTCCAACAGCTTGTTCAGCTGGGGAGTTGGGGCGCGAAACCGCGATTGATCAAACAACGAGGCGCACAGGGTGGGCACTTTTTCGACCCGGACACCATCCTTGGCCGAGCAGAACAGCACTGGAGCCCACGATGCCCACGGCAATTTGTATTTGAGCTCTTCGCGAAACGCCTCTTCCTTCTGTTTGCCCGCAACGGTGTCCCACTTATTGACGAGGATCAGCAGCGGGCGGCCTTTCTCTTCGGTGATCCCCGCGATCTTCGCGTCCTGATCGACGGCGGGCTCTGACGCGTCGATCACCAGTACGGTGACGTCTGAGTCTTCGATCATCCGCAGCGAGGCCAGCACCGAGAACTGTTCGACCCGCTGCGAGATGGTCGCCTTTCGGCGGATGCCAGCCGTATCGGTGAGAATGAACTTGCGCCCTTCACGGATCATCGGGCTGTCAATCGGGTCGCGCGTGGTGCCCGCGATCGGGCTGGTGATCAGCCGTTGGGTTCCCAGCAGCGCGTTCACCAGCGTCGACTTGCCGACGTTCGGACGCCCGACGATCGCCACCCGAATCGGGCGGTCGGCTTCAAGCGCTTCAGGCAGGCCTTCGGGGGTCGCGTCGGCGGTCTTCAGCCGTCGGGTGGCGCGCCCTCCGCGCGGATGGTCTCCCACCACCGCAGGGCCTGGAGGCGCCGGCGGAAGCAGCGCAAGAATCTGCTCGCGCAAGCCATTGATGCCCAGCGAATGCTCGGCAGAAACCGCCAGCGGATCTCCCAACCCCATTCGATGGAACTCAG
>JANOHG010000139.1:0-5964 GCA_031406375.1 Archangiaceae bacterium
CGCCATCGAGGCGCCCGGTCGTCATCCACCGACTAAACTGTCGGCCCACTCCGCCGAGAATGTCTGCGGTGACGTTTGAAATCGCCTGGCGAATCACCTGCGGCTCCATGTTCTCGGCGTTCGCGAGGTAGGCGCCAATCGGCCACGGGGGAAGTCCAAAAGGAGCGACGAAGCGGGTCGCCAGCCGTATCGGAATCATTTTCATCCGAAATGCAGGAGCGACCGCGCGAACAAGCTGTTTCACCCGCGGTTGATGCTCGAATGAAATCGGCGTGCCAAGCGCGGCAATCGCTCGAATCGGCGCGGTTGGAAGCCGGGCCAAGTGCGCATAGGCAACCATTCCGCCTTTGCTGTGCCCGACCCAAAGCGCATCGCGCGCGGTGCCCGCGCTGAGAACCGTGCGCAGCGCCGTGCCGACGTCGTCGCGCGCCTGGTCGTCGAAAGTAGCGTCGACGGGTTTGCCTGCCATTCCACGCCCACGCAGCTCAAGCACCCAGGTCTCAAAGCCGCGCCGCGCGAGAAACCGCGCCAGTGAGTACCGTTCGCAAAAATCGAGGTCGTAGCGGTTGGCTCCCATGCCGTGACAGAGAATCACCGGGGTGAGAAATCGCCGTTCGCCCCGCGGGTGGTACCGGCCGAGCGCGATGCGCGCTCCATCAACCGTCGGCACCCGGTACAGGTCATCGGGAGTCCACGGCAGCTCAAGGGCAAAACGGGATGCTGCCACTTGGGTTTATGACTCGAGCAAGAGCACGGGTGAGAAGCCGGCAGCGTCGCACGAAGCGAGCACGTACCGCACGCCCGCCCGTTCTCCCGTAAAGCCCGCTGGAATTCCAGGCCCGTGAAGGTGGCCGTAGACGCAGACCGTTGGCTTCCACGCTTCGACCACTTTCGAGAATCCCGTCTCGAGCGCGTTCGAGTACAGCGGAGGGAAGTGCACCGCCACCACCCGCGTCAAAGCCCGCGGCGACTTCTGCTGCTTCGCGTTCGCGTCGTCCATCGACAGCGTCAGCCGCCGAACTTCGCGCTCGACGTAGTTCGTTTCGGGCTTCTCATCGCCCATCTCTCCGCCTGGCATTGGCGGCGCCTCGGGCACCGTCCACAGTCGTGTGCCGGCAATCAGCCACGGCCCGACCTCGACCGCGCAGTTCTGTAAGAACCCCACGAAGGATGCGAATGGCTCGAAGAGCTTCTTCAGCTTCGCTGTCGAGTCGCCCCACCAAAAGTCATGGTTCCCGCGCAGCAGCACCTTCTTGCCAGGCCGCGCGTCGAGCCACGCGAGGTCGCCCATCACCTCGTTGGGTCGGGTTCCCCAACTGATGTCGCCCGCCACGATGACGACATCATCCACTCCCACCTTCGCGTCCCAAGCGCGCTGCAGTGGCAGCGGGTGCTCCAACCAACCGAAGCGATCCATCGTTTTGTTCCGAGTCGATGGGAGGTGGGTGTCACCGATGGCGAACAGTCGCATGTGCGCCATCGGTTATGGCACGGCGAGCTACTTGGCCACGCCAAAGGTACCGAAGCGTAAGATCGACAGGGTCGCTCCAAACTCGGGGAGTTTGTTCAGCCCCGGTTGCGTGGCGGTGACTTCGAGGCGAAAGCAGTCGCATGCAGGCGCGTAGGAAACGCCGACGGTGTGCTGCGCCAGCGCGAGGCTCACCCGTATTTTTTCATCGACAGTAGGAGCTTTGGCGTCGAGCAGCAGCGCGTTGTAACGAAGTCCAACCCCCCCAAACCTCCAGTGCGCCCCGAAGGCCACCGATTGCGCCCGACCGGTATAGGCGCTGGAGAACGGAGGCGCGAAGAGGAGGTCGATCGGACGACGCAGCCGGTCGGTGCCATCGTTGATGAGGTTCTCGTAAGCCGCCGAGCCTCCATGGCCTTGGCCGTCTTCAACAGCCACGCTGGCGGACAATCGGGTCAGCCGCGTCTGAATCGGGTCTACCCTCGCGCTCACGCTGGCCGAGACCCAGCCGATGCTTCCAGCCAGCCGCCCATACGTTTCGCCGAGCGAAGGACTTGGCCCCGAAAGCTGAAACCCCTGACCCAGGTCCAGCCGAACCACATCTGCGCCGTTGCGGGTCACGCGCTGACGCAACTCTGCCAGGCCTTGCAGCTGCGCAGTGGTCCCGGGGATTGCCAAATCCACTTCGTCGTACGGAGCAGGGGCCTCGCCGGTGACCCAGGGGATGCTGCGCAGCTCGACCGCCGGAGCGATCGCGTGCCGCAGTTCACCGAATGAGCGCGAGAGTTCGGAGTCGAGGCGCCCACCCAAGATGGGGTAGCCGCGGTGGGTCACCCTGCCGGTGCGCTGGCCCAGCCAGACTCCATGTCGCCAGGCCGCATACGGCGTCAAATTGGCGACGAACAGCGGAACGTTCGCCGACAGTCGAGGCATCAGCATGAAGCGTGTCCGTGCTTCCCGCTCACCAGGCTGCCACGCGCCGTCGCCCTGTCCTTGTTCAGCCTCCGCGGCGCAACTGGATGCGGGAGCGCCCAACCAGAACAGCCGTTGCCTTAGGCATTCGGTGCTCAGGTCACCCAATCGCCCTTCGTCGGCCAGCGTTCCTTCGTCGCCTGATTGTCCTTGCGTGGGAGCCAAGCGCACCACCTCAGCCAGTACTGCGAAAGTGATTGGCCCAAACAGCGTGGCTTCGGGCATCGCCCAGCTGATGGCCGGCAGACGGTGCAGAGGATTGGGTCCGTACCTGGGCTCAGACGGGTCGGCCCCTGAAGGGCCTAACAGTGGGTACCCCAGCTGCAGGTCTTGGCGAATGCCCACGTCGATGCCGACCCAATGGTCGGCTCCGCGGTGAAAAAGCGTCGCGGTCGAACGCAGCGAGCCGGTCTCTCGAGCCAGCACGTCAGAGACGAGATCCCGGTGGTAGGCAGCGTCAGAGAAAAAGGCGGCGTCGACGCGATTGAACCAACCCGAGCCGAGCGCGTGGGCGTGCTGCCACGAGCCTTCCGTGCGCAGCCCACGCGAGGTTCCAGGACGCCGGATGCCGGTCGGGCTGCGACGTTCCTTCAAATCCCAGAGCAGCCCAAGCGTCGCCCGCCCATTCATTTCCAGCGAAGGCGCGTACCGAAACTCGGTCATCAGCCTTGGCCCACGGACTCCGGCCAGGGGCTCGACACCGTCGAGGTACTGCGCGCCACTGAAGTAGCCCGGGGTCAGCGTCAGATCGAAACTGCGCCCAAGCGTGATGAATAGGGGCTGCTCGATGCTGATGCCGTTGAGGTTCGAATATTGAGGCTTGGGCGCCAGCAAGCCAGTCTGACGGTTGGACAAGGGCAGCGAGATCCACGGCAGCCACAGAACGGGCACGCCGTGCACGCGCACCGTCGGGCCCCACATCGACGCACGCCGATTCAAGGTGTCGACTCGCGCGTCGCTGCCTCGAATTGACCATGACGGCTTGTCGAAGTTGCACTCGCACGGAACGAGCTCGAGCTTCTCAATCCGCCAGGCGTCGCCGTCTCGCACAAGGTGATTGCCGACCATCAGCATCGTCGTTTGGCCGGCCGCGTTCAGCCCTTCGGGCGTGGTGATCGCTCGCAACGCCTCGGCAGAGATGCCGGTCTTGCTCAGCACCTTTCCGTCATTGACGAAGACTTCGCTGACCTCATCGTCCTTGAAGCGCACGGTAACCACATCGGCGATGACCACCATCAACTCGCCTCCCGTCAGCCGCAGCGCCACTCGCCCAATCGCGGTGGCCGAGTTCGAGTCGCGATCCCACGTGATTCGATCGGCATGCAGCGCCGCTGCGGTGGTGACGAGCTCGGCGTTGCCTTCAGCGTACGCACGCCGGTTGGCGCCGTCGTGAACCAGCTCCTCGGCCGACAACTCGAAGACAGCGGGTTCACCACCCACCGCCGCGAGAATGAGTAGCGCGAAGGGCATTGGCAGGTGAGGTCCTACGGCCCACGACTACGGTGCGCAAGAGAGGAACGCTTCAGGCGCTTCCTGGTCCTGATGCGAAAGAACCTCGTCCACCGCGGCTGCATCGAACACATCGCCTTGCCACCCGAAGCCCCACACCAATGCGGCCATCTTGAACGGCAGCTTCGAATCGGGGGTGACGAGGATCCGCTTTCGGCTCGGATTTCGCTGTTGGGCTTCCCAGACTGCGTTCAACTGCGCGACGAGCGCGGAACACCCCTGGGGGCAGTTGTAGGCGAGCACGGCGTGACCATGCTCGAGGTTGTGAATCCACGAGCATCGTGGCTGAGCAGTGTCATAGATGCGACACGCCAGCCAGGTGCCGCAGTGGTCTCCTCCCAGTGGAGGATTTGCAGAGTTGCCGCACTCCGGATTCTCGCAGCTTGTCAGATGGATGCCTTTTAGGCCTGGCGAGCGAAGGACACCTTCAGATCCACCGCTGCGACGGTCGCCACCGCAGCCCGCGAGGAGGAAAAGCGTCAACAGGACCGTCCGGGTCACTTCTTCGCCTTCTTCTTCGTCGCCAACGCCTTCGGCTTCTTCCTCGCCGGTCGGCTCTTCGAGGGCGCCGCCGTCGCGGCGAGCGCTTCGTCAACCACGAGCACCATCGGACCCGTCGACTTCCGCGACTCGAGCAACTGCTGCGCAATCGCCGCATCCTTGAGCGCGAAGCGCCGGGGCTGAGGCACTTTGAGCCAGCCCTTCTTAAGACCCTCGAACACCGCCTTCGCCGACGCTTCCAGTTCCCCTCGTGTGTGGACGTAGGCGTGAAGCGATGGCCGAGTGACGAACAGAGAACGTTCTCCGCCCAGACGACTCACGTCCAGCTGAGGCACCTTTCCCGACGATTGGCCAAAGCACACCAGCGTTCCGCGCGACTTCAGACACGCCAACGAGCCATCGAAGGTCTCCGCGCCCACTGAGTCATAGACCACGTTGACGCCGACATCCTTGGTGAACGCTTTCACCAAGGTCACGAAGTCTCGCTGCTTCGTCACCACTACCGCTTCACAACCATTGGCTTTGGCGATCGCCACCTTGGCCTGAGATGACACGGCGCCGATGACCCTGCCTCCCAACGCGCTTGCCCACTGACATGCAAGCGTTCCTACGCCACCGGCGGCTGCGTGGAAGAGCACCACGTCGCCCTTCTTCACCGCATAGGCCCGACGCACCAAGTACTCAGCCGTCATTCCTTTCAGCATCACAGCAGCTGCGGTCTCATCGGACACCGAGTCGGGCAACTTGAGCAGCCGCGCCGCCGAGACGTTTCGTTCTTCTGACCAGGCACCTGGAATCGATGCATAGGCGACGCGGTCGCCCACCTTCAGCCCCGTCACCGATGGCCCGAGCGCGAGCACCCGACCTGCTCCCTCGGCGCCGAGAACCATCGGCAGTTGTTGGGGATACAGCCCGGTGCGATTGTAGACATCGACGAAGTTCACGCCGACAAACGTGTGGCGGATTCGAACTTCTCCCGCGGCGGGAACGGGGACGTCGACCGCCTCGTACACGAGAACGTCGGGGCCGCCGGTGCGGTGAAAGCGAATCGCGTGGACCATGAATCTCGACTCTATACACCTGTGTTGGCGCTCTTTAAGCCGAGGTTGCTTTTAGTTTCGGTGATGTCTGCCTTTGCCGCCCTTCCAGCTTTTGGCCTCGGTGTGAAACTTGGCGAGAAACACAGCCAACTGAGCGCGCTTCTGTGGATTCAAATCCTTCGACAACCCGGCGAACATCTCTTTGTCCATCGCCGCAATCTGCTGACGGCCGTCGAACAGCCGCTGCACTGCTGCGTCCACTTGCGTCGCCGCGATTGGATCGCCGTCGGCAGCGGCCTTGAGAATCCTTAGGGACTCACCCATGCCTTCGCGCACGGGTCGACGCTTCTCTTCGTACCCCTTGAGCTTGTCTGAAAACTTCAGGGCCTCTGCCTCGGTGAGGCTCAGCGCGTCAGCGATGCCCACCACCAGCATCATGTGAAGCTTCCTCGCCAACTCGGCCTTGCGTTCGCT
>JANOHG010000182.1:0-8230 GCA_031406375.1 Archangiaceae bacterium
TGCATCGCGGCGGTTTCAGCGGTCGGCCCCGAACGAAACGGCGCCTGGCGATCGACCGCGACCTTCAGTGCCGAAGCAGCCGAAAGGGGGATGGCGATCGTCTCGAGCACTGAGTGGTCGACAGTCGCCGCAAAACCCTTCCAGAACGAGGCGAGCTCGCCGCGCAGAATGAAGACCATCCCCACCTCGAACGCCGATCGAAAATAGTCGACCAATGCATCGCCGACTTGTTCGCGATTCTTCGCGACATCGAGCGCCGCAATCGCCTCTGGAGCCCTGAGCGCAGGGCGCGATGCATCGGCGGCGACGGTTGCGAGAATGGGCTCTTCTTCCACTTCGGCCAAAGGCTCGGGAACCGGAGGTTGAACCTTCACCGGTGCTACCGGAGGCAGCGGCGCGGCAGACAGCGCCGGAGCGCTCGGCGGAGGTGAGACATGCACCCGTGGCGCGATAAGGGTTTGCGGAAATGGGGCATGCACCCGTGGCGCGGGAACGGTTTGCGGAGGTGGGGCAGCCACCCGCGGCGCGCTGGCCGGAGGCGGGTGAACGTTCACGCGTCCGAGTGGAGTCAACGGTTCAGCCTTTCGGGGTGTACCGGGCGCAGGAGCATCCAGATGCCACACCTGAGTCGTTCGCGAAGAAACGTCAGGTGCCGTCGACATAGGCGTTCGCGGGTTGCTGAGCGAATCGAGGCCTCCGGAGGCACGCTCGACATCGGTCAGGCTGCCGCTGGGTTTGAGGCCATCCGCGTAGCGCCGCTTCTCGGCGGGCCCGTTCGACGTGCCCTGACTTCGCAAGAAGCGGACGTTGCGAGGCACACCGTATAGTTTCTCGAGGAAGTAAAGAATGCGCAGCTCGGGAGCCACCGTCGCCACCACCCGACATCCGGCTGCGAAGGTCACTTCGTCCACCCGGGTCATGTCAGGTTCGAGAAAGGCGGCGTAGAGCGTCTTTGGGAGCTTCGGCGGTACGCCCAGCGGGATGACGTGGTGTTTCGCCGCGATCTTGGCGTTGAGAATTCCCGCGACCGCAGGGAGGATCTGCTGGAAGTGCCTGTCGATCGCTGCGGGCACGCCCCATTGAACAGCGAGCCCCTGGGCGAGCTGATTGAGGCTGAGCGCTCCAGTCTCGACCAGATTCGTTCCGAGCCGCGCGCCGTGAAGCACTTGCGCTTGCAGCGCGGCCTCGAGCTGACTGGTCGACACCAGTTTCTCAACGACAAGGATTTTCCCCAGAAGCGGTCGCACCAAACCCGAGCTAACCACGCAGCGAAGTCTCTACCCACCGCGCACTGAAAATCTTTCGCCCCGGCCTCTGGTGGATGCCGCGCTCGCAGCAGCGTGAGACAACGGGTCAGCAGAATCTATCGGTCGGCTCGAGCAGGCAGATCGTGAGGCCATCCGACGCGAGCAAGATACGCTGTGAGGGTGTTCCACCTCGTGCTCGTCGTTGTGATTTCCTTCAGCGATGGCGGCGTTGATGCTGGAACAGCTGCGCTTCCGCTTCGACCCGTCGTCAAGAACCCGCTGTCTCGCAAGGTGAACGGGGCACGGGTAGATCGGGTGTTGTCAGGGCTCGACCTGCGCGCCCGCGCTGCCCAGTTGGTGCTCGCCTACCCACAACTCAGCAAGGGCGCGGTTGAAGTAGGCGGCGTCATCTTCGTCGGAAAGGCGCTGCGCAACACCGCCAAAGCCACCGAGAAGATCGCCTCGCTCACCGCGCGCGCGAGTATTCCCCCGTTCTTCGCGGTCGACGTGGAAGGCGGGACGTCGAATCGTTTGAAGAGCGTGAGGGCGCTGCGCGAGATGCCGGCGGCGCGCGACCTCGCCGAGCTCGAAGACGCGGACGTGAAAAGGTGGGGAAAGCGCGTCGGGCAGTCGATGCACGCCATCGGCCTCAACATGAACCTGGCTCCGGTATTGGACATGGCCGAAACAGGACACATGGCCGATAACGGCCGGTCGTTTTCAGGCGATCCAGAGGTGGTCGCGACCAAAGCCGCGGCGTTCGCGCGGGGATTGCTCGAGGCGGGCGTGCTGCCAATCGGCAAACACTTCCCCGGCTATGGCGACCTCGAGGGAGACTCGGACCATGCGTTGGTCACTTCTCATTGGGAGAAGGACCGCGTACTGCAGGAACTCGAGGTCTTTCAAAAGATTCACGAGGTCCTCGCGGGGGTGATGGTCGCCAACGTCGCCTACGCTGCGTTCGAAGAGCGCCCGGCAGTCCTTTCGCCGCAGCTGGTCGCGCTCGCACATCACAAAGAGTGGATCTCGGTCACCGATGACTTGTCGATTCAGCTTCTCGCCGACGAGATCGGCGGCACCAGCGAAGACGTCCTCAAGCAGGCGCTGATGGCGGGAAACGACTTGCTGTTGACGACCGCTCCACCCGATTGGGACAAGGGTCTCGACTACATCGGCATCCTCGTGCGCTTCGCCGAGGCGGACCCTCAGGCGCGGCAAAAGATTGACGCGGCTTGCCAGCGGGTGCTGCGGCTCAAAGACCGAATGGGTCTGCTCGACGGGCTTTGATTGCGGTGGTTGCGGGCGAGGCAACTTCGATGCACTGAGCCTGACAGAATCTGCGAAACAGTCGCCCTATGCGCGCTGTCGTCATCCAGCATGAGAAGCACGAAGATTTAGGACTGCTCGAACCTGAGCTGACGAAGGTGGGCTTTTCCTTCGTCCGTCGCTTCCGAAACGTCGAGCGGGTCGACCTGGACGCGCAGTTGGTAGTGGTGCTTGGTGGCGGAATGAGCGTCGCCGCAGTCGACCAGCACCCCTTCCTTCAGAGTGAGCTCGCGTTCCTCACCGAACGACTCGCGCTCGAACGGCCGTGTCTTGGCATCTGTTTGGGTTCGCAGCTGGTCGCCGCAGCAGCGGGAGCGCAGGTGACCAAAGGCAAGAACGGCCTCGAGCTGGGAATCGGCCCGGTTCGATGGACAAAACAAGGCCTCGAAGACCCGGTGATCGCAGGTTCGCCCCCGCGATCAACAGTGCTTCACTGGCACGAAGACACCTTCAGCCCTGTCCCCCAGGCGACGCTGCTCGGCTCCAGCGATCGCTATACACAGCAGGCGTTTCGTCTCGGCTCGACCTACGCGTTTCAGTGCCATCTGGAGCTCACAGGTGAGGCCCTGCTGCATTGGATCGATGTCTGTACTGATTCGCTGGTCGCAGCGGGAAAGGATCCCGATGCGCTGCGCGGCGAGGTGGGAAAGCTGCGCGCGGTCGAGGCGCAGAATTCGCAGCTGCTTTCACGACTGTCGCAGCACTTTGCGCAAACCGTCGGCTGAAACTTTCAAACGAAGAGGTGTAAGCGGTTGGGCGGGCCGCGCGTTCGCGCCGAATTCCACTCAGGCAGCAACAAGCTCTTTTCAGTAAATTCTGCCTCCCTGGCCCTCAATGCCGTTGACGAGCCCGAGCACGAACAGAGGCAGCGCCATGAATTGCGCGCGGTCGTTCTCGCCGCCCAACGAAAGTCAGGAGCGCGAACAAGAACAGCGTTGGACCGCCGACGCTGGAGCAGCCAACTCTGTAGTGTCTTGCTCCGGCGTCAGAGGTTCCGGCGTCAGAGGTTCCGGCGTCAGAGGTTCCGGCGTCAGAGGTTCCGGCGTCAGAGGTTCCGGCGTCAGAGGTTCCGGCGTCAGAGCTTCCGGCGTCTTCGTGCAGCAATCGCAGTTTGATGCGCATCGCATTGATCGTCGTGGCCTCGTCGAACCTCGTGTAGACCAACAACCCCTCGGTGCCTCGGGGTTGGATCGCCGGAGTCAAGCCAGTTGCGAGCCAAACGGCTGGCGACACGCCGCCGCCATCAAAGACTGCGCCGTAGACATCTCGACTGTTTTCAGCCCACACAGCCAAAAACTCTGCGCCGTTGAATTCCAAGGCGATGTTGCTCTGGGACGCAGGTCCGCCGGCGAGCGAGAATCCACCATCGTCAAGCACTTCGCCCAGTGCGGTTATCCGAGACGCAAAGACATCCGCGGGACCAAACCGAGCGTCCTCCCACGCGACAAGATACACATTGTTCCCATAAGCCAGCCGCGGCCTGAGATTGAGTGTGGCGACCTTCGAAACGGCGAACCCGGTGGAATCCAAGACCAATCCGGCGCTGTTCACCCGGGCTGCCCAAATCTGTTGTCCCGATGCGTTTAAGTATACCCATGCGACGAGATACTGGTTCGTTCCTGCTGCGACATGCGGTGTAATCTTTCCTCCGGGCGTGGTCGAGATTGGCAAACCACTTGGGTCGAGGATGCTGCCTGCTGTGGACACTCGGCTTCCGTAGATCGCCTGGGCAGTTATTCCTGCTCTGTTGTCAGTCCACACAACGAAATACTGCCCTGAACCAAAGGCCACACTCGGTGCTGACTGCAATTGCGCAGTCGCCGAAACGACAAGTCCATTTGGATCAAGCAAGGTGCCGTTGGCCTGGACGCGCGCGCCATAAACATCTCCGCTGCCGCCGTCGACGCCGTTGCGGCCGTCCTCCCAAACAACGAAGAAGTTCGTACCGTCCGAGGCGACCGACGGCTTCATCTGGCTGCCACCGGCAGTTGAGATCGCGATTGCTGGATCATCGCGCAAGCCGCCGTCAAACCACACACGCGATCCGTAGATGTCTCCGGTGTTTGAGCGAAGGTCTTCCCAGACAACGAAATACTGGCTCGCCGAAGCGGCGACGACAGGGGCGCGCTGTGTATTGGCGGCCAACGAGATCGTCTGAGGCGTGGCGTCGAGGACTGCACCCAGATCCGAAACGCGTACGCCGACGACTGATGAAACCGACGTGGTGTCGTACCAGGCGACGAAGTAGCCCACCGCTGGCAGGTGAGCGCCACAAGCGACAAATTGATCGCTCGGTCGATTATCTATCGCGAACCCTGAAGGATCCAGCACCACGCCACTTGCAGCCCAACGCGATCCATACACGTCTGTGTTTCCCGGGCCCGGGCCCGCGCGGGTGTCGCTCCAAAGCACCAATGTTTGTCCGCTCGCGGCCGACAAGAACACCGCGTATTGAGACCCCACACCGTTCGAGATGGCGATCCCCGCCGCATCGAGCACGGTGCCTGCGGTTGAAATCCGGGCGCCGTAGACATCCGAGTTGCCCAGCCCACCGCGATAGTCACCCCACGCAACCACGAACTGGGACCCGTCGAAGGCTGCGGCAGGACCTTGTTGGGTGTTCGCGGCGGCCGTCACCGAGAAGGTCGCTCCCGCCGCGCCCGCCTTGGTGACCAGGACACCTTCGAGGTCGACGAAGGACCGTTCATAGACCAGTAGGTGATTGTTGCCGTCGAATGCCATCGCGGGGCTCGTTCGGTCGACGGTGGTGCTCGTCACCAGCGGCGAGCCCCGCGGCACTGCGACGATTCCCGCCGGCGAAACGCGGGTGCCGAAGATGTCGAAGTTGGTGCCTTGCAGATTGTCATCGGCCCAGACGACAAAATAGTCGGTGCCGTCGAAATCCACCGACGGGGTCTGCTGGGTCCCAACGCCAACGGCAATGTTGAGGGGCACCCAATCGAGCAGCGTGCCCGCCGACGAGATGCGAGCCCCGCTGATGTCGCCCCCAGACTCGAAGACCACGAGGAAGTTCACGCCGTCGCTGGTCACGCTCGGATTTCTGGCGGCACGCGCGACCAAGATCCCTGCGGAATCAAGCAGTGCGCCAGCAGCGCTCACTCGAGCCGCGTAGATCGCCGGAAGGGCCTCGCGCTGGTCTTCCCACACCACCAGAAACTGGGACGACGAAGCGGCCATCACCGGGTTGCGGCCCTGGAGGCTCAGCGCCACCACCGGCACATCGATTGGCGCTTCGCTGGCCGCGCCCAATGTCGAGAAGACCTTCGAGACGTCGCGCCAACTGTCGGCCGAATGACAGCCCAGACACCCCACCACCAGCCAACCCCACGCGCGCACGCGCAGAGCCTAGTTCAGCCAGCGAGCTGCGCCACAGTGGTGATCCGCGTCACGAAGGGCCGCAAACTTCGAACCCGTCGGCGCAGCGCTTCCAGACCATCGAACTGCCGACACCTGCCACGCCGTCGCAATGGAACCGCAGGTGCTTGTCGCCTTCAGGGTGAGTTTCCTCCCCGAACGCAAATCAGTGTTGCGCGCTGACCAGCCCCCTCTTAGTTACCAAACTCAACCCTATACAAGGATTGTACACGCAATGACCAAGCTGACTCTCACTGCTGCACTGGCATTTTCCCTCGTCGCCTCCGCTGGCCCGAAAGAAGGCAAGGACATCATCGACACCGCAGTCGCAGCGGGTGACTTCAAGACCCTCGCGGCCGCGCTCACAGAGGCGGGCTTGATTGAGACGCTGAAGGGGAAGGGGCCGTTCACGGTCTTCGCTCCGACCGATGAGGCGTTCGCGAAGATCCCGAAGGCAGATCTGGACGCGCTGCTGAAGGACAAGAAGAAGCTGACCGCGGTGCTTACCTACCACGTGGTGCCGGGCAAGGTGATGGCTGCCGACGTGGTGAAGATGAAAGACGGTTCGAAGGTGAAGACCGTCGCCGGCAATCCGTTCGTGCTTGGATTGAAGGACGGCAAGGTGATGGTTGATGCCGCGAACGTGATTAAGACCGACATTGCCGCGACCAACGGCGTCATCCACGTCATCGACTCGGTCATCCTTCCGAAGTGAGCTGAAGCGCTTGACCCAGACACGATTGTCGAGGTGTCTGGGTCGCAATCGGATCGCCTTCGGTCGGCTGGCGCCAGCAACTACGCTGTAGTCGGTCGCCCCAACGGTGATCATGAAGCGGACACAAGCGGATAGGCATTGCCGCTCTTCGTTTCGCCAGCCTCAACTCACCACGTGAAGTGGCCGAGCGTCCACCTCATCGTCGGGGCGGGGTGGCCATGCGTTGACGATCGCGCGCCGAGGCAAGCTCCTCGGCGCGATTGGTTCAGCACTGGCTGCGATTGTCAGTTCGTGACCATCGCCCAGCCCTGGAACCCAAACTGGGTCGGAGCAGACCAACCATTGTAGAAGTGCCCACACCAGCCAATCGTATACGTCCCGGCGGTTGAAAACTTGCGTGTCGCCGTCGCCGTTGCGGTCTGCCAATTCTGCCCGGGCGGCGGATTGGTGTACGCGAGGCCGCTCATGAATTGATTCGCAGTGGTGCCATTCAGGACGCAGATGGTATGCCCCAGGAGGTTGGCAGCTCCCGGGTAAATGAGCGTGATGTTCATCGTGGCGGTTACCCGCTGACCCGCGGTAACCGTGATCGAGGCGGTCGGGCCATACATCGTCAAGGTGTTAAAGATCAGTGTTGGATTGTTCGCGAGACCGTCAAACTCATAGATGCCCACCACGCCCGACGGACCTGTGGCACCTGTGGGACCTGTGGCACCCACTGCGCCCGTGGCACCCATCGGGCCCGCAGGACCCGTCGGGCCCGCAGCACCCATCGGGCCCGCAGCACCCGTCGGGCCCGCAGCACCCGCTGCGCCCGCTGCACCCACTGCGCCCGCAGCACCCGCTGCGCCCGCAGGACCCATCGGGCCCGCAGCACCCACTGCACCCGTGGCACCCGCCGGCCCAGACAAACCGGACGGACCCTGGGGGCCGAGCGCTCCGTTACACGCAAAGGTCGTCCCGCTCGAAGAGACGAACTTGCTGCCGCCCGAGGCGCAGTTCGTGCCTGCGGGCTCCGTTGAGCCGACAACAGACTGCCCTGCTGCTCCTGTCGGTCCCGCCGGCCCTACGGGACCGACAGGCCCTTGCGATCCGAGCGCTCCGTTACACGCAAACGTCGTCCCGCTCGAAGAGACGAACTTGCTGCCCCCCGTGGCGCAGTTCGTACCGGCAGGCTCCGTTGAGCCGACAACGGACTGCCCCGCAGGTCCATTCGGTCCCGCAGGTCCATTCGGTCCGACTGCTCCAGCCGGCCCCGCCGCACCCTGCGCACCGGCAGGCCCCATCGGGCCCACGAGCCCCGTTGAAGGACCCACCCAGACACCAGAGGAATTAATCACAAGCGAGCCATTCATCATCACGCTCTTAGGGTGAATGTCTCCGATCGCGTCTTCTGCGACGAAGGCGTAGGGGACGCTCGATATTGCTTCGCGCGGATTCATTTCAGCATCGCTTCCCACCTTCAGCCCGAGGAAACGGGCGGTGCCCATCCACGCCGTTGGAGGAAAAGGGGTCCCAGCGCCAAGTTGAACCGCAAAATAGCAATCGACGACTCTGGTCGATGGCT
>JANOHG010000184.1:0-16030 GCA_031406375.1 Archangiaceae bacterium
TTTCTTGCTGGCGAGAATGTCGCGCAGCGCCTCGTTCTTCTCCTCGATGGTTTGGTACCGTTCCTTCACGCGACGCACGGTATACAGATTTCAATGAGACTCCGCTACGGAGAATGACTCAAGTCGATGATTTGACTGTCGAATTCAGCCGTCGCCAGAATTTACCGACCCACAGCTCGGTAGAGCACGGGAATCGAACTCGCCAAAGACGACTTTCATCGCCTCTCGCCGGTTTTGAAGACCGGGCCTGTCACCAGAACAGGAAGCCCTACCGTTTTCGCGCTTAGCACGCTAATCGCGGCCGGGTGAACGACGCCTTCTACGACCGGATGCGCAGTGAGGCTGAACAGCTTCGAGCCACAGGTCTGTTCAAGACCGAACGGGTGATCCTCTCGCCTCAGCGCCCGACAATCACCCTTGAGGGCGGGCAGCAGGTGCTGAACTTCTGCGCCAACAACTACCTGGGCCTGGCCGATTCACCGCAGCTGATCGCTGCCGCCAAAGCAGGCCTCGACTCCCATGGCTTTGGTCTTTCTTCGGTGCGCTTCATTTGCGGCACTCAGGACGTTCACAAGACGCTCGAAGCGAAGATTTCGGCGTTCCTCGGCACTGAAGACACGATCCTGTTCTCATCGTGCTGGGACGCCAATGGGGGGCTGTTCGAAACTGTTCTTGGAGAAGAGGACGCGGTTGTTTCCGACGCCTTGAACCATGCGTCGATCATCGATGGAATCCGGCTCTGCAAGGCCAAGAGGTTCCGTTACGCGAACAACGACCTGGGCGATCTCGAGGCGAAGCTGCTCGAGGCGAAAGCCGCACATGCGCGCTTCATTTTGATCGCAACCGATGGAGTATTCTCGATGGACGGCGTGATCGCCGACTTGAAGGGCATCGTTGGCTTGGCGAAAAAGCATGGCGCTCTGACGATGGTGGACGACTCGCACGCGGTCGGGTTCACCGGCGAGAAGGGCCGCGGCTCAGCCGAGCTCAATGGCGTGTTGGGTCAGATTGACATCCTCACTGGAACGCTTGGAAAGGCGTTGGGGGGTGCTTCGGGCGGCTACGTCGCGGCGCGAAAAGAGGTCGTCGACCTGCTCCGTCAACGCGCCCGGCCTTACCTCTTCAGCAACACCTTGATGCCAGCGATCGCCCATGCCACCGTCGCATGCATCGATTCGCTCGAGAAAAGTGACGGGCTTCGAGCGCGCCTTTGTGAAAACAGCGCGCACTTTAGAACCAAGATGACCGAAGCCGGATTCACGCTCGCGGGCCAAGGGCACCCCATCATTCCGGTGATGCTCGGCGATGCGAAACTCGCAGGCGACTTCGCCCAGGCGATGCTTGTCGAAGGCATTTATGTCGTCGGGTTTTCGTACCCCGTGGTACCGCACGGGAAAGCGCGCATCCGCACCCAGATGTCCGCGGCCCATACCCGTGAGCAAGTTGATCTCGCGATCGCGGCCTTCACCAAGGTCGGCCGCAAGTTGGGAGTCATTTCATGAAGGCGCTGGTCAAAGCCCGGAAGGAAGTCGGACTCTGGTTGGAAGAGGTCCCCCTGCCCGAAGTGGGCCACAACGACGTGTTGATCAAGATCCGCAAGTCGGCGATCTGCGGCACCGACATCCACATCTGGAATTGGGACGCGTGGAGCCAGAAGACGATTCCGGTGCCGATGCACATCGGCCACGAATTCATGGGAGAGGTGGCAGAGGTCGGTAGCGCCGTCACTGGATTCCAGAAAGGAGACCGCGTCTCGGGCGAAGGACACCTGACTTGCGGCAACTGTCGAAACTGCCGCGCTGGAAAGCGTCACTTGTGCCGCAATACCGTCGGTGTGGGTGTCAACCGCCCTGGCTGCTTCGCCGAGTACCTCTCGATTCCCGCGTCGAACGTCTTTCGAATTCCCGCTGAGATCCCTGATGAGATCGCCTCATTCTTCGATCCTCTCGGCAACGCAGTGCACACCGCGCTCAGCTTCGACCTGGTTGGCGAGGATGTGTTGATCACCGGCGCGGGCCCGATCGGAGTGATGGCCGCGGCGATCTGCAAACATGTGGGGGCGCGCCACGTGGTCGTCACCGATGTGAATGACTACCGACTTTCCCTGGCCAAAAAGCTGGGCGCGACCCGAACCGTCAACGTCAACACCTCGTCCATCGAAGACACGATGAAGGACCTGGGAATGGCCGAGGGCTTCGACGTTGGACTCGAGATGAGCGGCAATGGTCAGGCGTTGCGTTCGATGCTGAAGGCGATGAACCACGGCGGCCGGGTGGCGATTCTGGGGATCCCCGTCGCTGAAGTGGCGATCGACTGGAACCAGGTGATCTTCAAGGGCCTGGTGCTCAAGGGCGTCTACGGCAGAGAGATGTTCGAGACCTGGTACAAGATGACGGCGATGCTCACCTCGGGTCTCGACATTTCCGCGGTGCTCACCCACCGGTTCAAGATCGGCGATTTCCAGGAAGCGTTCGAGACGATGCGCACCGGCCAATCGGGGAAGGTGGTGCTCGATTGGGCCGCGTAGCGAAGAAACCCAAGAAGCGCTTCGTCGCGATGGCCGGAAACATCGGAGCGGGAAAGACCACCGCCGCGAAGATGATCAGCCAGAAGTTAGGCTACGAACTGTTCGACGAGCCGGTGATCGATAACCGGTTCCTGAAGGACTACTACGGGCAGATGAAGCGCTGGAGCTTCACCCTTCAGCTCGAGTTTCTGATTCGCCGCATCGAGCACCATGAGCTGATTCACACCGTGCCGAAGAGCTGCATTCAAGATCGCACGCTCTACGAGGACCCTGAGATCTTCGCGAAGTACCTTCACGGCTTGGGCAACCTGACCGACGCCGAGCTCGATCTGTATTTCGAGTACTTCCAGCGGCTGTCAAAGTCGATCGTTCACCCCGACAAGGTGATTTGCTTCGACGTGCCTGAAGTCGAGGTGCTGCTGAACCGAATAAAAAAGCGTGGCCGGGAGGAAGAAAAAGGCATCGGCTCGGCGTTTCTGCGCGGGCTCAACGGGTACTACGCGACCTTTCCGATGGTGCTGCAGGGGAAGTACGGCATCGAGGTGCTGACCTTCGATGTGACCTGCCTCGACATTCGCAACGGCCGCGGCGCCGAAGAGTTCCTGGACAAGGTGACCGACTTTCTCGCCGCCTGAAGCGCCCGCTCAATCAGGACTTCGTGCTACTTCGTTGCCATGGGGATCCCCTCGAAGTCGCCGGCGCAGTCGGTGGTCGAAATGGCACAGCTGCTGTTGCCCGGAGACGCGAACTCACTCGGAGCGGCCTTTGGCGGCACCGTCATCGGGTGGATCGACATCTGCGGAGCCATCGCAGCCCAACGCCATTGCCGACAGATCGTAGTGACCGCCTCGCTGGACGACCTGCACTTTCACGCGCCAATCAAAGTCGGTTGGACGGCGATCATGAAGGCACGCGTACTGGCGGCTTTCACCAGCTCGATGGAAGTCGGGGTCACCGTGCACTCGGAAAACCCGCTTACCGGCGAGCGCGCGCTCACCACCAGCGCGCTGCTGACGTTCGTCGCGCTCGACAAGCACGGCAATCGACTCGAAGTGCCGCAGCTGTTGCTGAAGACCGCTGACGAGAAGCGCGCGAACGCGGCGGCGGTCGCGCGGCGAAAAGAACGGCTCACCCGAAGAGGCCAAGGCGCGACCTGGCAAGCACTCGTGACCGCGTCTCATTCGAGTTAGACCGACGCGCTTGCCGGTAGCGTGAGCTCTTCACTGCGACTTCCAGAGCGAAGGTCACCCGTCTGCGGCGATCAACGCGCGGGTCTTCACCTGCGCAGGTCTCAGGTCGAAAACGAAGTCCCACAACCACACGACGACTTCGCGTTCGGATTGGTGAACTTGAAACCCGCGCCCATGTCGGACTTCTGGTAGTCGACCTCGGTGCCATTGAGATACTTGGTGCTGATCGGATCAGTGCACAGCTTCACGCCGTCTTGTTCCCAAATCAGATCGCCTGGCTTCGAGTCCTTCATCAGATTCAAGTCGTAGCCCAGGCCGCTGCAGCCAGCAGGCACAACGCGGATCGTCAGGAAATACCCATCAAAGTTCTGGGTCTTCATCACGTCTTTCACCTGAGCGATCGCCTGAGCAGTGAGGGTGAGCATCGTGGTTGAATTGCTCGCGATCGGCGTCGAAGCGCTGGCAGCGGACGCTGGGCCATCGGTCGTGTTCGAAGGGTTTTCCATGGGTTTGACTCTTATAACGACCTCGGCACGCAGGGCCAGTCGCAGGCTATGCCGACGACCGGCTGCGGCCCCCATCCACCGCGATGATCTGCCCGGTGATGAAGCGCGGCCCGCTGACCAGGAAACCAATCGTGTCGACGATGTCTTGCGGGCTCCCAAACCGCTGTTGGGGAATCCGGCCCTTCAGCTGCTCGAGCATCAAGGGCGTGAGGTCGGCGGGAGGAAGCACGGTGCCTGGCGCCACTGCATTGACGCGAATCTGCGGCGCCAGCTCGAGCGACAGGCACACAGTCAACGACGCTAATGCGGCCTTGGTCATGCAGTAGGCCGAGTAGTGGCGCCACGCGTTCACCGCTCCTGCGACATCGAGCACATTCACCACATCGCCCTGCCCGCGTGCCTTCATCCCCGCCGCCACCGCCTGGGTCAGCAGGTAGGGCGCGCGGGAATTCAGCGACCATTGGCGCTCGAGCGTGTCTGCCGACGTCTGCAGGAAGTCCGCCCGAAGGTAGATCGCTGCCGAATTAATCAGGATGTCGATTTGCCCCACTTGAGTTTTCACCGCGGTCACCAGCTGGGCGATCGCGTCGACCTGGGTCAAGTCGGCCTTGAACGCCACCGCCCGATTTCCATCGACCTTGATTTGGGCGACTGTCTCGTCGGCGCCCTTCTGAGATCCGAAATAGTGCACGGCGACGTCGGCCCCCAGTCGCCCCAGGCCCAGCGCAATCTCTTTGCCCAACCGCTGCCCAGCGCCGGTCACCAGCGCGACTCGTCCAGACAACGGCCTTGCAATCGCATCGGTCATGGAAGGGCGTTATATCCGCCTGGCATGGCACCCACGTTCCGCGATCTCCTGGCCGCAACAAAGAAGTCCATTCGTGAAATCACCGTCGACGGCTTGAAAAAGCAGCTCGACAGCAAGGCGTCGATAAAGCTCATCGACGTCCGTGAAACCGAAGAGTTCGGCGCCGGCAGGCTGCCAGGTGCGATCTCGGTTCCCCGCGGTTTCCTCGAGCTGAAGATTGAAGAAAAGGCCAAGCGTGACGAGCCGCTGATTCTCTACTGCGCAGGTGGCGTGCGCTCTGCGCTTGCCGCGCGCTCGCTGGCCGAGCTTGGCTACACCAACGTTCAATCTCTCGCGGGCGGCTACAACCGCTGGCACGACGCGGCCTATCCCACCGAGACGCCGTTCGTTCTCAACAGCGAACAGAAAGAGAGGTACCGCCGGCACCTGTCGATTCCCGAGGTGGGCGAAGAGGGTCAGGCGAAGCTGTTGAAGGCGAAGGTGTTGTTGATGGGCGCTGGCGGGTTGGGATCGCCGGCCGCGCTGTACCTTGCCGCCGCGGGTGTCGGCACGATCGGCATCGTCGACATGGATGTGGTCGACCTGTCGAACCTTCAGCGGCAGGTGATTCACACCCAGGAACGCAGGGGAATGGCAAAGACTTCGAGCGCGGCAGCGGCGATCGCGGCGCTGAACCCAGACGTGAAGGTCGTGCCCTTTCAAGAACGGCTGACTTCCGACAACGTCGATCGAATCTTCGACGGCTTCGATCTGATCCTCGATGGGGGCGACAACTTCCCCACCCGCTATTTGATCAACGATGCGTGCGTAAAGCACCGCAAGCCAAACATCCACGGCTCGATCTACCGGTTCGAGGGGCAGGTGACGACGTTCATCCCCTACGAAGGACCCTGCTACCGATGCTTGTATCCACAGCCCCCACCTGCGGACATGGCACCTTCCTGCGCGGAAGCAGGCGTGTTGGGCGTGCTGCCGGGAATTGTCGGGCTGTTCCAGGCGAACGAAGCGCTCAAGCTGATCTTGAAGCTGGGCGACCCACTGAATGGAAGGCTGCTCACGCTCGACGCCTTGGCCTCGACCTTTCGCACCCTCAAGTTGCGCCGTGACCCGAATTGCCCCGTCTGCCGAGAGGGCGTGAAAATCGAGTACATCGACTACGAACAATTTTGCGCCACTGGGCCTGCTGGCGCTTAGTCTGCGAGCATGGTGACCCAGCGATGAAGAAGATCCTCGTGGCGGTCGATGGGTCGCCCCCGTCGCTTCACGCGGCGACGATGGCGCTTGAGCTCTCGAAGGCAACCTCAGCGATCCTCACTCTGACGTATTCGGTTCCTCCCGTCGCGCTGCCAGGTGAAGTTCCCTTCACCATCGTCAACGATGTGCTCAAGGCCGATATCAGCCGAGGCAAGCAGCTGCTCGACGACATGCTGAAGCAGCTGGGCAGTTCCACCGCTCAAACCGTGCTCCTCGAGGGATCCCCGGCTGAACGAATCTCGGAAATGGCCGAGACGCAGGACTTCGACATGGTCGTCGTCGGCAGCCGCGGTCGAAACGCAGTGGCGCGCCTCTTCATCGGCTCAGTGGCTGACCGTCTGGTTCACATCTGCAGGAAACCGGTGCTGGTCGTTCGCTAAAAGCACGCCCAACGCTTCGAGCCCTACCCCATGATCAGGACAGCTGCTTCAGCATCGTCGCCGCGTCGCTGACTTCGAACTTGCTGGGTGCTTCGACGTTCAACTGCGTCACCACCCCGTCGTCGAGCAACATCGAGAAGCGCTTCATCCGCAACCCCATGCCGCCGTTGGAAATGTCGACCTCGAGCCCAAGCTTCTTGGTGAGCTCTGCGTTGCCGTCGCCCAACATCCGAATCTTGCCCAGCGCCTTCTGCTCTTTTCCCCATGCGGCCATCACGTAGCCGTCGTTGACTGAGACGCACCAGACTTCGTCCACTTTCTTCGCTTTCAAGGCATCGAAGTTCGCGAGGTATCCAGGCACGTGGTGCGCCGAACAGGTGGGCGTATACGCACCAGGAAGTCCAAAGACGACGATTCGTTTTCCCTTCGTCGCCTCGGCAACCGAGACATCGGTAGGGCGCATCGGGCACGCCTCACCAAACTCGGTAGACTCAGTCAGCGTGGCATCGGGGATCTTGCTGCCGATTTCGATCGTCATCGGGGTTGCTCCTTTTGGGTTCCCTTTCCCTCTACCAGCTTCGCGCGCGGCGTAGGCGCCTACTTGTCGAGCTGGGGCGTCAGGTCCACCGGCTGCGCCAGAGTGTTCACCTTGTCGCCAGGCACGATGGTGACTTCGAATGGAACCGGCGCCTTCAGCGCGGCGCCGCGGATCTCGAGCTGGTGCTGGCCTTCGTAGATCTTCAAAGGAATCCCAAGGCTACCGATCTGCTGGTTGTTGCACCACACCGACAGGCCCTTGAGGTTGTTGGGAAGCACCGCCACCTTCAGCAACCCTTCACTGAAGACCTTCTCGATTCGTTTTTCCGTGTTCGGCTCTCCAACCCGAATCGTTTCTTCGTGGCGAATACAGAAGGCCACATTTTCCATCACGATCGTGTCGTGAACGACGGCGCCGGTTGCCCTATCAAGAGGACTGTCACCCAGATCGATCGGTTTGCGCGTCGGATCCGACGAAATCACAGTGACCTTCGTCTTCGGATTGGTGATGACCGTCACCAAAACGGGAACTCCGGTCGGCGAGGCGGGCAGCTGTTTGAAGAATACGAACGCGATCACCGCTGCGATGATCGCCAGCAGCGGCACCAGCAGCATCAGCGAGCGCGTGTTTCCCGCCTTCGCCACATCGACGCCTGAAAGCTTGTCGAGTTCTGCATTGTCTTCCCGCTGCGCCAGAGGCGCCTTGGCGATGCCACTGCTGCGCGCGGTGGAATTGTCTCCATTCAGCGGCCGCAGCGAAACCTTACTCTTCCGCGGCGGCGCCACCGGCATCGAGCTGATATTCGAGCTGATGCGCGCCCGCGCGCCCGTGCCTATCGCGACCGCCGCGCTCTTGCGTGAACGCAAAGGCCTTGGCACCTGCGTCTCGCCGGTGACGACCTCCATCCCTGGATCCGTCACCGGTCGCGCGCGGGTGGATTCCGAGCCAGCGTCGTCTTCCTGAGCAGCTGAGGCGTTCGAGTTCGAGTACTTGCGGCTGGGCAACACCGTCTGCGCGGACTCGGGGGCATCGCGGCCTGCTTCGCCCGGTGTCCTCATGTCCGCGGGTTGTTCGTCGGTGTCGGATCGCTGGCGTGCCTGAATCGACGAACGGCGGGGCTGTTTGGCGCTCTTCTCGCGCGGCGCTTGGCTCGCAGGAGGCTCGGGCACAGCGGGAAAGCCCGACATCGACTCCGCCGAGTTCGGGTTTGGCGCGCCCAGCTTGTCTTCCTCGGCGAGGCGATCTGCGAACAGCGTTTCCATCAGCTCTGAGATTTGAACACTCGAAGCGACCATTCGCTGCGCACTCAGAAACTCTTCGAGCGCTACCTGGAACGCGCGCGCGTCCTTGTAGCGATCGTCCGGAGTCTTCGCGAGGGCGCGCATCACCACGTCGTCAAGTTCGACAGGTACTTCAGCCACCACCGACGGAGCGTCGATTGCGCACTCGAGCGCGGCCTGCAGCGTCGCGAGCTCGCTGTCGCGCTTGAGCGGGCGCACGCCTGTCAGCAGCTCGTACAACACCAACCCGATCGCAAACACGTCGGTGCGCGCATCCAACGGCTTCCCCGCCGCCTGCTCGGGCGCCATGTAAGCGAACTTTCCCTTGATTGCTCCCGACTTCGTCATCGACGACTGGTCGGCCGCCTTCGCGATTCCGAAGTCGACCAGCTTTACCGAGCCATCGAAGCTGACCAGAATGTTTTGCGGCGAGATGTCGCGGTGCACCACCTGCAGCGCACGCCCTTGTTCGTCCTTGCGCGTGTGCGCGTAGTACAGCCCCTCGCACGCACTGGCGGCGATCCGAATCGCCAGCGGCCGGGCAATCCACTGGCCGGTGCTCCACGCCTTTCGCATCAGACGACCAAGATCTTCGCCGTGAATGAACTCCATCGCGATGAAGTAAGTGCCGTTCTCTTCGCCGTAATCGAAAATTTGGGCGATGTTGGGGTGACTGAACTTGGCTGCGACCCGCGCCTCGTTCTGGAACATCTGAATGAACTCAGGATCCTCAGCGAGATGCGGAAGAATCCGCTTCACCACGACGTGGCGGCCATCGCCTCCCGCGCCCATCGCCTGTCGCGCAAGAAACACCTCGGCCATGCCACCAGTGGCCAGCTTCTTGAGCAGCTGGTATTTGCCGAATTGGATGTTGGCCATCGGGAAAGCGGGCCAACCACTCTAGGCAGTTTGACGAAATTCCACAATGTTCCCAAGCGTTTGCATCTTCCTGCTTCTGAGTCAGTCTCCCGATGCCCCCTTGCGAAGTCAGATGGCCATCACCGTGAGCACCTCAGCCATCGAATTGTCGTGGAACGACGCCGAAGACCGCATTCAGGGTTCGATCACCCCCAAACACCCGACTGAAGGCACAGCGCTGGACGTTTCGGCGCATGTCGGCAGCTTTCAAGGTGCCGAGTTCGATGGGCCGGTGACCTTCAGCTTCAAGCCATCAAACAGCATGGGGGGCGGGAAAAGCAGCACCGTCAAGCGGGCGCCGGGCGAAAGGGGGTGGCGAGCGAGCTTTCTTCCTGAACAGACCGGCGTTCACACGCTCGAGATTTCGTTCGCGACGACGCGAATGAAGGTGGCGAACGCAAAGATTGAGGTAGGTGAGGCGAAGCTTCCGCGGTGGCCATGGTGGATTCTGGTGGGTTTGACCGCAGCTGCGGCGCTTGGCTTGGGCGTGCGCTCGGTACTCAAGAAGCAGGAGCACACGTGAAGCAGATGAAAAGTGGAAAACCGGCGCGAAAGTCTTCAAAGGCCAAGGGCAGGCCAGATCGCCGGCCGGCAGCGGCCCGGACGAAGAAGAAAACCGAAAAGGCGCCGAAAGCCGAACGCTCGATGCGTGAGGATCTGATTACCCAGGCGTGTCTCGAGGCCTATGGCTCGGTGCGCCACGAGGGTCGCTTGGCTGATCGCGCGCTCGACTTCACTTTGCGCACCAAACGTCACCTCTATTCCACCGAACGACGCGCGGTGGCCGAACGCGTATATGCGCTGCTGCGCCGCCAGCGCCTCGTCGATTGGCTGCTCGAGCGCGCGCGCCCAGGGTTCGCCGCGGTGTCGACCTCACGCAAGGACCTGCTGCGGCTGGCCGCCTCGCGCGTGCTCCATGGTGACAGCATCGCCGAGGTCACGACGGGAATGTCGATCAGCGGCGAAGACGCCGACTGCCTGAGCAAGCTCGCCGAAGCCGAACGCGGCCTGCAGAAACTGCCACCGCTCGAGCGCTATGCGGTGATCGCTTCTTTGCCTGACTTTCTGGCCAAGCGTTTTTTGAAAGAGCTGGGCGAAGAAGCTGAGGCGTTTGGAACCGCGATCAACGAACGGGCTCCGCTGTGCGCGCGGGTGAATCTGCTCAAAGGCGATCGCGCTGCTCTGCTCGAGGCGTTGAAGAACGACGGCGTCATCGCGCGCCCCAGCCCGCTGTCTGCGCTGGGGGTGTATCTCGAGACGCGAATCAACGCGTTCTCGCTGCCGTCGTTCAAAGCTGGCCTGTTCGAAATTCAGGATGAAGGAAGCCAGCTGTTGGGGATGCTCGTCGATGCTCCGCCTACCAAGGTGGTCGATGCGTGCGCAGGCGCGGGCGGCAAGACTCTTCAGCTGGCTGCGCAGATGAAGAATCGCGGCGAACTGTTCGCCCTCGACATCGAGACCCGCCGACTGGACGACCTGAAAGAACGGGCGCGGCGCGACGGAGTTCACAACGTCCGGGTAAAAGCGATTCCGAAGGAAGGCCCCGAGGTCGCGGCGGCGCTCGAGTTCCTCAAAGGCAAAGCAGATCGCGTGTTGGTCGACGCGCCTTGCACCGGCACGGGCACGTTTCGTCGCAAGCCAGACGCGCGGTGGCGAATGGAAGAATCCGAGATCGCCGAACATGCTCTGCGCCAGGGGCGACTGCTCGATGCCTTCGCTGCGATGGTCAAGCCGGGGCAGCGAATGATCTATGGGACGTGCAGCATCCTCCAGGAAGAGAATGAGGATGTGATCGACGCGTTCCTGGTGCGGACCCCCGGCTTCCGGGTGAAGAGCGCGGTCGAAGTGCTCGGGCCCGAGCTTTCAAGCGTCGTCACCCCCCGTGGGTTTCTTCGACTGTATCCGCACAAGCACAACACCGATGGCTTCTTCGGCGCGGTGCTGGTGAAGATCCCCTAGCGTGGATCCAAAGCTCGACGTCGCGACCCCCGAACGGGTCTCGGTCTGCCTGCCAATCGCCGGAATCGGCTCGCGCGCCATCGCCTATTTGGTCGATCTGGGGCTGCTCTTCTGCGGCCTGATGGTGCTGTTCTTCGTCTCGTCGCTGCTCATTCCTGACATCGCAAAAACGGCCGAGGCGCTGTCGGGAATCGGC
Organism: Archangiaceae bacterium; assembly: GCA_031406375.1. Classification (GTDB taxonomy): domain Bacteria; phylum Myxococcota; class Myxococcia; order Myxococcales; family Myxococcaceae; genus JAGSPQ01. The sequence goes on from JANOHG010000184.1 coordinate 11,557, forward strand.
CGCGCGGTGTCCGGCTTGGTCTTGTTCACAGCAATCTGGGGATACTGGACAGGAATGGAAGTCGCCTGGCGCGGGCAAACAGTCGGCAAGAAGGTGCTTCGGATTCGGGTCGTGAAGTCCGATGGTTCTCCGATTGGTGTGTTCGAGAGCGCGGTACGAAACCTGGTACGCGCGATCGACTTTTTGCCCCTGGGCTACGCGGTGGGGCTGATCTCGATGCTGGTTGATTCGCGGCACCGTCGGTTGGGAGACTTGCTCGCAGGCACGATGTTGGTGCGCGAAGAAAAGATCGATCTCGGCCGGTATGCGACCGCAACCGCTTCGCGGCTCTCAGCCGCCGACGTCGAGGTGCTGACGGGGTTTCTCGCGCGGTTCGACACCCTCGAGCCCCGCGCCCGATTGAAGGTCGGCGGGCAGCTGGTCGTTCGACACGGCGGGCAGGTCGCGCTCAATGATCCCTTAGCGATTCGAGCGTTTCTTCAAGATCTCACCAAAGGCGGCTGACGGTGGCGCTCGCGCTGGGAGACTTCGTCGCCCGCCACCAGCCGCAATGGCACGCGCTCGCGGCGCTGCTCGAAAAGCTCGCGGGTGGAAAGATGACGTTGGATGAACTCAACCGGCTCGACCGCCTCTACCGGAAGGCGTCCGCGGATCTCGCACAAGCGCAATCGTCTTATCCGGGCACCGACGCGCACCGGTTTCTCAACCAGTTGTGTGGGCGGGCGTACGGTGAAATCTATCAGTCGCGCAACGACCGGCCGGCTGCGATCCGGGCGTTCTTTGCGCGCGAGTTTCCCCAAGCGGTGCGCGCCGAGCTGTCCTATGTCGCGATGGCCGCAGCGCTGATGTTGCTGGGTGGAATCGTCGGCGCGCTGACGGTCGCGATCTCTGCCCAAGGGGTTGCCTTGTTCATCCCTGACAACATCCAGGGAATCGTGAGCAAAGGTCAGCTGTGGACGGACGAACTCGACGGCAGCTCGTCGGCGATCGCGGTCGACGTCCTCACCAACAACCTTCGCGTCACCTTCACCGCGTTCGCCTTCGGCGTTACCTTTGGAATCGGTACGATCCTCGTGCTGGTGTTCAACGGGCTCCACGTCGGTGCGCTGGTCGCTTTCACTTTTCAGCACGGGGTGGGCTGGAGACTGCTCGAATTCATGGCGGCCCATGGGCCGGTCGAGCTGTCAGTGATCTCACTGACCGGCGGTGCCGGCTTGATGATCGGCCACGCACTGATCGAACCGGGCGAACGTCCGCGCAGCGAAGCGATGCGGGATCGCGCAGGAAAGGCGGTGCGAATCGTGCTCGGTTGCGCGCCGTTTCTTGCACTGATTGGCGTGGTCGAAGGCTTCATCAGCCCCGGAACGCTGTTCGCTCCGATTTCGAAGGTGTTGCTCGGAATCGGCTTGGGGGTCGGCTTCTGGGGGTATCTGCTGCGGGCCGGGCAAACGGCACGCGTGCGTCAACCCCCGCTGTGAAGCTCACCTAACGGCGAGCCTGCCTCGAGCTGCTCGGCCTTTCGTCGCGCTCGGTGAAAGTGAATTTTCTCGTACGCGTCGTTGATCTGCTGCATCCGCTCGGGGCTCCCGCCGCGATCCGGATGATTCGCAATCGCCAGCTCACGGTATGCCTCGCGAACTCTCTCGTTTGGGTCCATCGGCGACACGCCCAGCATTCGGTACGGATCCTGATCGTCGACCGCGGCCAACCAGCGATCGAGTCGATTCTTCACCTGGTCGAAGGTCGTCTTCGCTGCGACAGCGTGCGGCCGCGTTCGGACTTTCCCGTCGGCGCGAAAGACTTCGGTGTACGAGCTCGAGACCCAGCGCTGGCAGGACACGCAGTTGAAATAGCGAACAGTACGACCGCTGCCGAGGTGCGAAGTCATCTGCAACCTGCAGTGCGTGCATTCGACATCGGTGTCTTCGAGGGCAGTGGTCGTGGTGGCAGTGACTGGGGCGCGCGCGGCCAAGGTTGAGGCTCCGGCAAAGGTGAGAAGTGCTACAGGTCTGTCGGGTCTTGTACCCCTGATGTAAATCGGCGCAAAAAATTGGCTGAATTCCCTTTTCGAGGATCATGCACCATGCGCACGAGCGTACTGGTCGGGCTCACCGTACTGAGTGTGGCGTTCGCTGCGCCCGGCAAACAGAAAGGTGTTGGCACTCTTCAGGAGGGCGACCCAGATCCGGTGATGCCGCCTGCACCCGCGCGCGCCAGCAATGAAGCCGATTTGGCGCTGTTGCGCGCATTGCTGTGGGCACTCGAGCCTGCGCCCACCGAGATTCGGGTCATCGCGGTCGAGGATCTCGGACTGCTGGGCGACCCGAGGGCGCTCAACCCACTCGCCGAACTGCTCATCGATCCCAATCCCGCCGTGCAGTTGGCGGCGCTGAAGTCGATCGCCGCTTTGCGCACGCCCCGCTCGGAAGAAATCCTCACCAACGTGGCGCGACACCCAACCCTTCCCGAACGGCTCAAGCTCACCGCGGTCGATGCAGTTCTCTTTCAGAACACGCCCACGGCAATCGGGTTTCTCAAGCACGTTTCGCGTGCCACGACGTTCACCTTCAACATGCAGAACGCCGCTAAGCGCGCCCTTGCCGACGTGCCTGCAGCGCGAGTCGAGTCTTCGCGATGATTGATCGAAAGGTCGCCTTCCTCGGCGCGGGCAACATGGCGGGCGCGCTGATCCACGGGTTGGTGCGCGCCGGCACGCCGTCGACCCGAATCTGGGCCACGGTGCTGCGAGAGGAACGCGCGGCCGAGCTGACCACTGCGCACCCCGGACTCCACGTCGGCCACGACAACCTCGCTGCGGCGAAGGAAGCCGATGTGATCGTGCTCGCGGTGAAGCCGCAAGGCATGGATAGGCTGGTGAAGCAGATAGCCCCTGCGATCGACGCGACCAAGCTGATCCTTTCGATCGCGGCAGGCGTGCCGATCGCCGCGATCGAAAAGCGGCTCGGGTCGAGCGCCCGCATCATTCGCGCAATGCCCAACACGCCTGCCGTCGTGGGCCTGGGAGCGACGGCGCTGTCTCCTGGCGAGCACGCGACCGAGGCCGATCTTCAACTGGCGTCGAAGATTTTCCAGGCAGTGGGGATCACCACCGTTCTCGATGAGAACTTGCTTGACGCCGTCACCGGACTTTCAGGCAGCGGGCCAGCCTATGTGTTCTTGGTGATCGAGGCGCTGTCGGACGCCGGGGTCAAGGTCGGTTTGTCTCGCCATGTCGCGCTCAAGCTCGCCGCGCAGACGGTGTTCGGCAGCGCGAAGATGCTGCTCGAGACAGGCGCGCACCCGGGCACCTTGAAAGACCAGGTCACTTCTCCAGGTGGCACTGCCATCGCGGGGTTGCATACGCTCGAAGCCGGCGGGCTGCGCACCACGCTGATGGACGCAGTCGAGGCCGCGACCCGCCGAGCGAAAGAGCTCGGCCTGCAATTTTTGGAAAAGCCATAACGAAGGAGAATCGGCCTCATGAAGATGACCCCGTTGGACATTCGGCAGAAGCGCTTCGAAGTCTCGCTGCGCGGCTACAGCCGGCGCGAAGTCGAAGGGTTTCTCGAGCTGATCGCTGGCGAGTTCGAAGAGGTGGTCAAAGAGAACATCTCGCTGAAGGAAGAGCTCAAGCGCACGTTGGCGCGCCTCGAGCAACACCTTGAGCGCGAGAAGACGCTGCAAGAGACGATGGTGACCGCGCAGCGGGTGAGCGAAGACGTGAAGGCGCAGGCGAGAAAGGAAGGCGAGGTCGTGGTCGCAGGGGCCGAGCTGCAGGCCGAGAAGATCATCGCCAACGCCAATGGCCGTCTGACCGATCTGGTGGGCGAGATCAACGAACTGAAAAGACAGCGGGTGCAGTTTGAGTCGCAACTGGGCTCGGTGATTGATGCGCACAAGAAGCTGCTCGAGACCTTCCAATCGTCGGGCGGCAACGACGTCGCGTTCTTGTTGAGGAAGCGCACTGGCGAGCTGTGAACGAAGCCGGGCGAGACCGGCCTTTAGAAAGCGAATTCACGTGACGGCAGTAGATGCGGCGGGGCTGAAGCTGGTTATCTGTGAATGGCCTTGTTCCTTCCACTGATTGCGGTCGCATTGCTTGCGTTACCTCCAACCGGCGAGGTGAACACTCCTCGCTTTCGAATCGTTCACACCCAGGCGGCCACGGGTGCTGCGAAGACACTGAGCGAGCAAATCGAGCCGCTGCGCGATCAGATTCAGCAGGTGCTTGGACGCGACTGGGAAGGGATTACGGAAGTCAGACTGGGGATGGGGCGCCAGGAATTCGAAGTGACTTGCCGGCAGGAGTGTCAGAAGGTCCGTTACTAGGAAGATTCCGCTTGGATTTTCCGTCGGCCCGGCTGTTGCAAAGGTACATGTCGTGCAGAAGGGCGAGACACTCATCGCAGTTGCGCTCCAACATGGCGTCGATTACCGCGAGCTGGCCGCATGGAACAACATTGAAAATGTAAAC
>JANOHG010000021.1:0-6879 GCA_031406375.1 Archangiaceae bacterium
GGGACGCGCAGCAGCAGATGACGACGGTGCTGGGAAACTCGCTCAACAAGTCGTTTACCTACGCGGACGTCGCCTCGGATCCGCCGGCGCTGAATGCCGAACGCGCGGCGGTGCGCGCGGCGTATGGGCTCAACTTGCCGATCAACTACGACTCGGCGGGGGGGCGCGCGGCGATGGTTGCGACTGCGCTCAAGAAGGGGATTAGCCAGTGCGTGTCGATGAACCTGGTTGGGGGCCTCGATACGCACTTCGGTACTCAACTTGCCCATGCCACCACGCAGCGCAACGGTTGGAATGCGATCGCGGATCTGGTGGCGGACCTGCGCAGCTCACCGCACCCGAAAGGCGGCAACTTCATGGAGCACACCACGGTGATGGTGTTCAGCGAATTCTCTCGCACGCCGTTGATCAACGGAACCGGCGGCCGAGACCATCACATCAGCAGCAGCGCGTTGCTGATGGGCGCCGGCATCAAGCACAACATGGTGTTCGGCAAGGCCGGCGACATCAACATGGCGCCCGGGTTGGTCAGCCGCAGCACAGGGTTGCCGGATCCAAAGGGAATGTCGATTCTGCCAGAAGACGTGATCGCCACTGTCCTCGCGTCGGCGAAGCTCGACTATTCGATTATGCGCACCGAGCCGCTGAAAGCGATTCTGACCTGAGTCTCTGAATGAAGGGTGAAGTGAGATCCTAAACGCGCTCTAAAGGATTTCAGAACACCGCAACGGTAATCAGCCGGCTGGTGGGCGCCAGCACTTGAGAAGGCGGCAGGTCGGTGCATGGCCTTGGCTGCGGCGACCACCGGGGCCCGCTGCGGTAAACCTCGTCGATCTCATCCATCTGTCTTCCGATAGCGTTTCGCTCGGCGGATAGCCGAACCAGCAGAATGACTCCGATGATCGCCATTCCGATGCCGGTCACGATTCCAAGGGCCAACCCGATGGCCAACGCGGCATCCACGCCGAAGAACGAGTTGAGTACCACCACCAACGCTGCGGCGCTGATTCCGGCGCCCGCCAGCCCGACGCTTATCAGCGAGACCTCGAGGAAGATTCCTGGTCGCAGTCCTTCGAGGCGGTCGTACTCGTTGCGAAGCTGGCTGCGTGTCCAGGTCTCGTAGCTTGGCGACGCATCTGTCTGGGCGGGTGTCTGAACGAGCCGAATTGATCTCGGCGAGGCTCCCGCCAGAAGCCCGGGCGTGGCGTCCGGCGTCGCCTGAAGGATGAGCAACAAGGTGGCAGTGACCATTTCGGCGGCTACCGTAGCGCGTAAAAAGCCTCGCGTGACCGTCTGGCGAAGGAGAATCCCAAACAGATGGCTTGGTGCTACGAAAGGGAAATGGATCGTCGATTGTTCCTGGGTGCGAGCGCGGTAGCAGGTGCAGCAGGCGTTGCGGCTTCCTCGTGTGTCGGTGTCGGCGCGTCCGTTGGTTCCACGGAATTGGAAGATGAGCTTCTTGCCGCGCTTCGTCGCATCGACCTTGGGATGACGAGACTTGGAACTCCCAATCTGCTCGAGGGCTTCCTTCCCGAGCTTCCGGCCTTCACCGACCCTCGCCGTCAAGAGCTCTCGATGCGCGGTGAAGAGCTCGGGCGCAAGTCGATGCGGATGCTCTTCCTCGTCGGTGCGGTGGGTGACCTGCCGCAGACGGCGCAGCTGGATCCGCGCATTCAGACGCGGCTTCACGACGCACTGCCCGAGATGGACGAAGCGATGCTGGGGATGACGGACTTCCTGGCGGATTTGTCGGGCGACGAGAAGGCAGCGCTCAAGCAAGAGCTCCACGAGCGGCCCGAGTCGCTCGACGACATCGGGATGATGCTCGACCGTCAGGCCGAGGCCGCGGACGTGCCGATGAAGCGCCGGCTTCACTTGCGCGCGTTGGTGAAAAACGTCGGTTGGAGAATGCAGCGCCAATCACCCGCGGCGGTGATTGACGAGTACGTCGAAAAGGTCCGAAAGGTTGAGGCACGGCACGGCGACGAGGCGCAAGCGCAACGGATGATCGCCGCGCAAGCCACTGAACAGTTGCTGTGGGCTCAGCAAGGAGTTCCAACCCCGCCTCCGCTTGTGCCAGTGAATGAGCCCGAAGCTCAACAGCCCGCAGCGAACGGTCTCCCCGCGACTGCGCGAGAAGATTCGAGGACGACGCCACACCGCCTCGACACTCCAAAAGACGACTGGGTGCTTCCCTCAGGGCGTAGAGGAACGGTGCCGATGACCGTGGGTGGGATTCTGCTTGGAGTCGGTGCCATTACCCTCGTCGCAAGCGGAATAGGTCTCGCATCGCCGGGGGGTGCGATTTTCGGAGTCACGGTGGGAGCAATGGTCGCGCTCGCGGGGCTAATCGTCCTGCTCATCGGCGTCATCCGTTACGTGAAATCCAAGCCGCCGGACCTTTAGTAAGTACGGGCGTCCGGCGTTCCCTTGCACGAAGACGACACCGCATCGCTCGAGCTGATCGCCGTTACGGGCATGGGCGCCGTCTCGGCTCTTGGCCACGGCTGCGATGGGCTGTGGAAAGCCATCGCCGCTGGCCGTGATGGCATCCGGCCGATTCAAAGATTCTCGACCGAGGGTTTCTCGGTACACCTCGGGGCCGAAGTTCCAGGTGGGAAGACCGACAGTCATTCCACCCTTTGCGTCGAGTTTGCGCTTTCTGCGGCGCGTGAGGCGCTGGCTCAAGCGGCGGTGAGTGGCGTTGCGCCCGAACGGATGGCTCTGATTCTCGGCACCAGCCTGGGCGACGGGATGAACCGAATCACTGAAACGGTCGCCGATGAGCTCCAAGCGATGGGCATCCGGATGACGGTCTCGACCGCATGCAGTTCATCGACGAACGCGCTTGGGCTGGGTGCCGACCTGCTGCGCAGCGGGATGGCCGACGTGGTGCTGGCGGGTGGCTCTGACGTCTTGAGTCCCGAACTGTTCGCCGGCTTCCACGCGCTGGGCGTGCTCAGCCTTCAGAAGTGCGCGCCGTTCAGCGTTCCCTCGGGTGCCACCCTGGGCGAAGGCGCCGGCTTTCTCGTGCTCGAGCGAGCGAGCGACGTGAAGGCACGAGGACACGAACCGATTGCAGTGCTGCTGGGCTACGGGCTCTCGTGCGACGCGTACCACGAGACGTCGCCGGATCCGACCGGCGCAGGGGTTGCTCGCGCGGCGCGGGGGGCGCTCGCCGACGCGGGAATTGGGCCGGAGAAGATCGACTACGTCAACGCACACGGCACCGGAACGGTTGCGAATGACCCCGCCGAATGGAGAGCGCTTTGCGCCGTGTTCGGCGCGCGCGCGCAGACGCTTCCAATCAGCTCGAGCAAAGGACACTTAGGCCACGCGCAGGGAGCCGCTGGCGCGCTCGAGGCAATCGTCACCGTGCTTGGTCTGGTTCATCAGGCACTTCCTCCGACCCACAGCTTCACTGCCCCGCGCCCGAATGTGCCCGGCGACCCGGTTGGGCAGCCCAAGCCGCGACCCCATCACTACCAATGCGCGCTTTCGAGCAACTCGGCGTTCGCCGGCGCCAACGCGGCGGTCGTGCTCGCGCTGCCCCACGGCGCGCGAGGTCACCCGCGGCCCCGCCGTTCGGTCACCATTGCTGGAGTCGCCGCGGTCGGACCCCATGGCCTTGAGCTGGACGCGTTCGCGCTTGGTCTGAATGCAGCTGGCCGACGTGTGCCCGCGTTTTCAGTCGAGCAGTTGGTGCCCACCACCGATCCGCGTGGACTTGATCCCGCCGCCCGGTTCCTAATCGCCGCGTCGGCCAAAGCCCTTGAAGACAGTGCGCTCGAGATTCATGGCGACGCGCGCGACCGTGCAGGGTTGATTGTCGCCGCGATGAGGGTTTCGCGGGCGAGCAACACCTTGTTCGGAGCGAGCGTGAAGAAGCGCGGCCTGTCGCGACTTTCTTCCGCGGCGTTCGCACGGCTGGTGATGAACGCCTCGGCGGGAACCTGCGCCCGAGCGTTGTCGTTCAAGGGCCCGACCAGCACCTTCGTGACGGGAGAAGGCGGAGGCCTTGCCGCGATTGTCTACGCGGCGCAGCTGCTGTCGACGCGGGCCGACGCGGATCTGCTGTTGGCGGGAGGCCTTGACGAAATCGACGAGCAAACGCCTGCGCCTCACGCAGAAGGCGCGGGTCTTCTCGCCTTGAGCGCCACCGGCGCGGGCTCGATTCGCGTGATGGGGTGGGCCCTTGCTGGGCCAGCGCGTTTCGAGCGCGCTGCGCAGCTTGCACTGCGCAGAGCGGGGCTCGCCGCCAATCAGCTCGACGCCGTGTTCGGGGCGACTCTCGAGCGCGTCTGCACTGTGCCGGTCGAGAGCGTGCAGCGGTTCGAGGCCGCCGGCTCTGCGCTCGCAGCGGTCGCAGCGGTGCTGGCATTGCGCAGCGGAAAATACCGAACAGTGTTGGTTGGCTCGACGGTCGGGCGTTCTCTATCGTCCGCGCTCATTCTGAGCACACGAGGTCTGGATGGAAGCTGAAATTTCCGAGCGGGTTGCGAGGCGCGAGCAGGTGCTTGAACGGGTACGGACGATGTTGATTCAGGACCTTCATTTGCGACGTACACCCGAAGAGATTGATCCCGACGCGCCGCTTTTCGGCACGGGATTGGGCCTCGATTCCGTCGATGCGGTCGAGCTGGTGGTGAGTCTCGAGATCGACTTCGGAGTGAAGATAGAAGACGACTGGAGAGGTCGCGTCAACTTGCGCACCGTCAACTCGCTGGTCGACCTTTTGCTTTCGAAAGAGCCCGTGAAGGTGTCGCTTGACGATTGAGGGCCAGCTGCGCGCGCTGCGGCACTCGGTCGCGCTCAGCGAACTTTCGCACCTGGTGTGCCTGCGGGTCGCGGGCGCCGGAGCCTTCGCGCTGCTTGACCGGCTCTGCCCCGCACAGCTGTTCCTTCGAGATGGTCGAATGCTGCACACCCTGCTGTTGTCAGAGGACGGCCGACCGTTTGCGGACCTCTACATCGGCCGCGACGATCAGGACTTCTTGCTGCTGAGCGAAGGGCCCACGGTGCAGGGCTTGAGCGCACACCTGATGCAGCACGCTCCTAAGGGTGCGACGTTCGAGCTACAGGACCTCGCCCAGACGCATACCCTGCTCGGCCTGAACGGCCCTTACGCATGGGAGTTGCTCGCAGAGCACGAGGGCCCCCAAATCGTTGGCCTGCCTTACCTCGAGTTCGCGCGCGCGAACGGCGGCGGGCTCACGATGCGGGTCGGCAAGACCGGCGAGTATGGGTATTGCCTCGTCGTCCCAAACGCCGCCGTCGACACGACGCGGACGCGATTGCTCGAGTTGGGGGCGAAGTATGAGCTGGCGATCGCTGGGCTCGAAGCGCTCGACCATTGTGCGCTCGAGAACTGGTTCTTCAACCTGCGGCGCGAGGGGATGGCAGATGTGACTCCACTTGAGCTGCAGCTGCGGTGGCGCTTGTCGCTGAACAAGAAGTACGTCGGCTCAGTGGCGATCGAGCAACGGCGCTGCGCTGGCATCAAGGAACGGCTGACGTATGTGGTCTCGCCGAAGCCGCTGGCAATCGGCGACCGCGTGCGATTCGGTGACCAGACAATCGGGAGAATCGCCAACGCGGGCTTCTCGCCCGAACGGGCCGACTGGGTGGCACTCGCCTTCCTGCAGCTGCCGTTCGCCCATTCGGGGCTGACGCTCGGCGGGCTGCGAACGGTGTCGCCGCCGGGCTTGAACAACTTAAGCCTGCATGTCGACCCGCAGCGTCACAGCTGGCGGTCGCGACACGAGACGAAGTTCCCTCCAATCGTCTTGGAGCGAGCGTGAAACCGCTAAAGCTTGGATCCGATGTGATTGCCCACCTGCTGCCACACCGGCGGCCGTTTCTGATGGTGGATAGAATCGACGCTTGGCAGCGTGCTCCAGGGCCGGTGCTGACCGGCAGCCGTTTCATCTCGTCGAACGAAGACGTCTTTACCGGCCACTTCCCCGGGCTCAACCTCTGGCCGGGAATTTTCACCATCGAAGGCATGGGCCAGTGCTGCAATCTCGCGGTGGTCCTGAGTGAAGTACAGCGTCGGTGGGAAGCCGCTGGGCTAAATCCGGAAGAGCCGCTCGAGGCGCTGCGCAACCTCGAACTGGGCTACCGGATGCGGCCGGGTTTTCGCCCCGAGCTCCCCAAGCTGCTGGTTGAGAAGCTCGCAGAGTCGATCAACCAGGTGTCGTTGTCGGCGGCGGTGAACGTGAAGTTCCTCGCTCCGGTGTTCGCGGGTCAACAGCTCGAGTTTCGCGTCGAGCAGACCCACCTGGTCAATGGCTTGATGCGTTTCGACGTCGACGCGTCGGTCGAGAATCAGCCGGTCGCGAAGGGCACGATGACCGGGGCCGTGGTGCTCGATTTAAAAGTCGGCAAGTGATCGCGTCGCTCGGGTTTCTGAATCCTCGCTCAACACTTCGCGTTGCCCCTTCGGCTCGGATGCTCGCCTCAGTGCCGCTTGTCGTGCTGCTGTCGGTGCTTGGCTGTAGCCCCACCCGGGTATGGCATGGGCGCACGCCGGATCGCTCGCGGCTCGTTGAGGTGCTCGAAGAAGGCGGCCGGCAATTCGTGCGGGTCGACGGAATGGAAGGGCCGCGGTTCGATGCCGTGCCCGCATCCGCGCTCGCTTTCACCGCCAATGGACAGCGCATGGCATACGCAGCAAAACAGGCAGCTCAGTGGGTGGTGGTAGCGAACGAGACGCGGGGCGAGAGCTGGGAAGGAATCGGTCTGGTCGCGCTGAGTCCCGACGGAGCGCACGTCGCTTATGCCGCGTTGTCGAAGAACAGGTGGCGTGTCGTCCACGACGGAAAACAGGGCCCCGGCTTCGACAGTCTGTTCGAAGGCACGCTGACGTTCAGCCCTGAC
>JANOHG010000024.1:0-2158 GCA_031406375.1 Archangiaceae bacterium
ACGCGCTCGATGTGCGGGGCTACAAACCACCCAACTCGACAGCGGTCACCCAAGGTGATTTGCGAATGCTGTACACGGTAGACGTTCAGGTCATGGATGACCTCGACGCGAACGAGCCGAACGATACCCTTGCAATGCCCAAGGTGGTGCCGATGGCGTACGGCGCATCGACCAGTCTTGTCGGTCGACTGGCGTATGTGCCGGATCCCGACATCTTTGCGTTGGATCTCGCCGCGACCGTCAGCGCCGGTGTGTTGCGTTACCGCTTGGTGGTGAATCCAACCGCCGGCAGATTTGCTGCGTTGGCGCCCGTTTCGGATCTTCAAATGCGCGTGGTGACGCAGATTAACAGCGGCACGACGATTGGTGACAAGCGGATTGCCTGCAAGACCAACTCATCTCTTTGCCCGAAGGGGTATGAGGGCAACGTTCAGAACCAGAGCCTGGTCGAGACGTTGTGCGACACCCAAGACCCGCCGTGGTGTCTGTGGATGGAACGCAACGAAGACGCCGTCTTCACCAACCTGCGAAACATGGAAGGCTCGATTCCAGTAGCGGCTCATGGCGCGACCGCGCGGTACCTGCTTTTCGTGCAGGACGAGGGCAACGACTATGCGGATGATCGCCAGTACACGCTCTACGTTTCTTACGAAGCAGATCCCGACGACACAGCGCGCGCATCCTTGCCGTTCGAGACCACGAATGTGTCGCTGGTCGAGAACGCCAGCTACCCGATTCCTGTTGGAGCCGCTGTCAGCGGAGTGTTGAGCCACGGGTATGGCCGCATCTTGCAGAACCGCCCCGACCAAGGAGTTCGCGCTCCGGGCGACTACGACGCGGTGCCCACCGACATCGATCGCTTCGACTTCTCATTTCCCGCCGTGACTCCGCCGCCGGATCGCAGCTGGGCGCTGCAGTGGGAAATTGAGCATTCAGATGCAGGCTCGGCTCCGTCAGATCTCGCGCTAGAGGTCGGCTTTTGCACCACGGCGACGCAGGCCGACGCCGGCTGTGGCGCGATTCAGCGCGTCCTCGCGTTCAGCCCCGACAGTCTTCAACCCTGGTATGGCCAGAACCAGATGAGTCGCGGCATCTTGTGGAACCGCGTCGTCGGAGCAAACAGCACCGTCGTCACCGCTCAGCCGCTGGGCTGTTTCTGCATGGAAGGCCGGTTCATGAACGCCGGGCACTTCGTCGTCAAAGTCGGCGCCGTCGATCGAAACCGCAATGAGCCGACGTACTACTCGGTGCGGCAGAGCCTCGCGCCCTATCCCCCCGCCTCGTTTATGGTCGACGGAGGAACGGTCACCTGCCCCAGCGCGACCGACGGCGGCGCGTCGTGTCGGTTCACCGGGCCCTAACGCTTGGCAGGTTACGGCTGACCTTCGATTCCCTTCAGCCGGGTCGGAATCACATCAACTTTGAGGATGTACTGCGCACGCACATCTGAAGAAAACTCAATCAGGTGATCTCCTACCCCCGACAGCTCGGCCTCTCGTTTCACGAAGCCGACCGTGTCGTTCTCGCCAACGAAACTCCGGCCAGAGATGGCGATGCGGGTTCGCGCTCGGCAGCGATCCTCGAAGAAGTTGATTGCGGTCTCTTCGCCCGCGCCCGCGACGCTCTCGAGTTGAAAGCTCACTCGCACGGTCGATGGCTCGAAAACCTGAACGCCGATAAGTCTCGTGCCAGGGAAGCGGCCTTCGATGTAATTCGAATCACCCAGCAGACAACCGGCGATTTTGTCGCAGACAGGCCACTGCGCGCTGCAGCTGTCTGCGACCCGGGTTCCGAGGAAGGCTTCACGCTTTCCCCCACAGCCGATTGCGACCATCGCGCACGCGACGAGACCCGCCATCTGAGCTAAAAACACAGGCATGAATCGTCTCGCGCTCGGCATTTCGATCAGCATCATCGTCGCTTCGTTCGGCTGTGGGAAGGAGGTCTTGCCAGTCAAGCCGCAGTTGGTGGTCGACCGGGAATCGCTCGGCTTCGGACAGGAGTTTAACACGGGTGTCTTCATTGGAACGTCGAAGACAGATTCGATCCAGATTGAAAACAAAGGCCTCGAGGATCTCAAGATTGAGAGTTCAGTCTACACAGGCGACCCAGCGTTCGTGGTCGACCAGCCGCTGAAGCTCATCATCAAGGGCAAAGA
>JANOHG010000265.1:0-3469 GCA_031406375.1 Archangiaceae bacterium
GGACATCAAGATCGGCAACGGCGACTTCTGCGGCTACGTGTTCAGCTTTCCCGAAGGGCGCCAGCGCTGCACGCGATGGGTACAACGGGTGAAAGACGGGCCGCTGGCGGAAACCCATGGAGCGAGGGCTCCCGTCGTTGATGACGAAGTGAAGCTCGACGGGTTGATCACCGCTCCGTGTTTCACCGGTTTGCGTTACCTGATTCTTCCCATCACCTTCGAAGGCGATGTGTTGGGGCGGATCATCTTCGGGCCATTTCTTCCTGCAGAGATGAAAGGGTTTCCTGACACCCTCACCGACATCAAGGGGTTCGAGATAGGCAACGCCCAGGAGCTGGTCGAGAAAGTGCGCCGGGCACCCGAGAGCACCGTCGCTCGGGTGATGGGGCATTTCGCGCAGGTCTTCGAGACGCTGCTGTTGGCGGGTCAGAAGATGTACCTCACCTCGCAGCTGCACATCGAGGCGACGCTCGCGACCAACAAGCAGCTCGAAGAGCGCAACACCCGACTGTCCGAGATGAACTCGCGACTCAAAGAGCTCGACCGCCTCAAGTCGAGCTTCCTCGCGACCGTCAGCCACGAGTTGCGCACGCCGCTGACGAGCATCATCGGCTACAGCGAGATGCTCGCTGAAGGGCTTGCGGGTCCGATGAACCAGGAGCAGGTCGACTACGTCCGCACCATCATGGACAAGGGCGAGACTCTGCTAAAGCTCATCTCGTCCATTCTCGACATCTCGCAGATTGAAGCGGGAAAAGTGCGGCTGACGTTCGAGCCAATCGACGTCCAGGAGGTCATTACTTCCAGCATCTCGTCACTCAAGCCACAGGCCACCAAGAAGGGAGTGGTGCTCGAGGCGCACATGCCCGCGAAGGTTGATCGCATCGTTGCAGATCGCGACCGCTTGAGACAGGTGGTGGTCAATCTGTTGGCGAACGCGGTGAAGTTCACGCCCAAGGGCGGTACGGTGTCGGCGACGCTGAGCGTGGTCGAGCAGCAATCCGAGCTGAATGGCCTCGGGTACCGCATCCTCGTTGAGGATTCAGGGGTCGGAATTCCGAAGGACCAGTTTGATAGGATTTTCCAAAGTTTCTACCAGGTCGATTCAAGCAGCACGCGCGAGTACGGCGGAGCCGGCCTAGGTTTGGCGATCGTCAAGAGCTTCGTTGAAGGTCACGGCGGTTTGGTGCGGGTGACCAGCGAGCTCAACAAGGGCAGTCGGTTCGTCGCGATTCTTCCGGTGATTCCGCCGACCCAAATGGCCAATGTGTCGCCGCCTGCGCTGCCAAACATCGAGGATGCCGAACGCTTTTGAGTCAGGGAGCCAGCTCGACGACGTAAGCGCTCCAGCGGCTCGCGCCGAGCATCGAAGCGCGGAGCGCTACCAACTGCGTCGATTCAAAGCCCGTGCCTCCAAGGCTGAGCAAGACCGCCACCTCACCCTGGAAGTCGGTGGTGTTGGTGGTGCCTTCGTGGGCGCTTTCTCCCAGGCTTTGGCCCATTGAGGCTTGCCCGCCGGTGAAGACGAGAGTTCGAGTGCGATCCACCGCGGTGATGGTCGCCATCGTCGCCCCGATGTTGGCGCCCATCATCACCGAGATTTGCTGAACGGATGCGGCGGTCTTGAAGTCGATCTTTTCGTAAAAAACCTGCGACAAAACCTGCATGGCGCAGAACGGCGCCACGCTTCCGTTACCGCGCGAGAAGCTGACGAGGGCGCCGTTGAGCTCGGGGCGTATCGTCCGATCGCAGATTGCAGGGCCTACGCTCGGGGCGAGCCATTGAGCGAGCAACACCCCTGATTGCGGCGCGGGCGATTCCACAATGGTTCGTTGCGCGATCCCTTCTGCGAGGGTGGTGGTGCCGCGCGTGACGGTGATGTTGGGCATCGTCACCACCTGGCCGAGCATGCCTTGGTTGGATGCACAGATGCCTCCAAACAAGAACTCGAGCCCCGTACCTGCCCCGTTCAACCGGGCAATGTTGAAGTCGTTGTCGTCGACTGCGTTCCCAATGTTGTGGCCTGCACTCAGCACGAACGAGCTGCCAATAGGTGCCGAAGTGGCAATCGGTATCGCAATATTGGAGCCTCCGTCGCAGTTGGTTTGCGCCTTCTGCACGGTGGCCCCCTTCACCTCGGCGACCTGCCAGTTGATCAACGCATCCATGTCGGTCAGTCCGCGGCGGCAGGTGACGCTCGCTGCGCCGGTGAGCTCGCACAACGTCGCAACCGAACCCGAAACAGCGCTGCCCGAGGCGACTTGGTAGACGAGAAATGAGTCGGACAGCGTGAGAACTGGCGGCTCGACTGGGCAGGTGACGATGGTATTGCCGCTGGCGAGCAGGCACGAACCTGCACGTACCACCGGTAGAATGTGGTGGGGCAGACTGCCAGTCGCAAAGCCCAACGTCGCGCTCAGTGAGTAGGACAAACCAGTCGCCCGCGAGACATAGAAGGTGGTGGTGCTGGCTCCTGCGGGCACGATTGCTTGAGCGATGGGCTGGGTGCACTGCGCATCAAAAAAGAAGAGAACGCCCGGAATCGCCGGGGTCGAAGTCAACGCCACGGCCGTCGCAATGCTCACCGTCGCTGGCGCGTTGGTGCCGTCTCGCAGCTCGACCGTCACTGGTGCCGAGCAGTCGCCCGCGCGCACGGTCTGAACCGCGGTCGTAAAGGCGAGCCCGCTTGGAGAAGGGCTGACCACCGTCGCCTGCTGGCTTGCACTGCTCAATCCCAAAGCAGAGAGTGTGAGACTGTACGTGCCGGCATCCCCAACGGCTCGAAACGAGAAGCTGCCCGAGCTCGCTGCGGGAGCAAGTGTCACCGGTGTGGCCGCGGTGCAGCCCGGGCCAGCAAACAGACTGAGGCCTCCAGAAGGGGTCGCTGAGATCGAAACCGGAGTGGTGGCCGACACACCCTTTGAACCCAAATCATTGACCACCTCGAAGGCGATAGGCGACGAACATGCGCCCATCGACACCGACTTTGGCTCTGAGCTGATGGTGAGCCGCAAAGGGCCTCCATCCAAAGCGGCTGCTCCTCCGCCACCTGCCGCTCCGCCGCCGCCTACTCCTCCACCGCCGACGCCGCCTCCCGCTCCGCCGTCGCGTAGGCACTCGCGCGTGACGTGGCAGTAGTAACCTTCAGCACATTGCGCATTGTTGTCGCAGCTAAAGCGAAGGTCGACTACGCCCGTTTCGACACAGGTACACGCTGTCAGCCACGAAGTGGTCAGCGCCGTCAGAAGTGAGCAGTAGTTCCTCAAAGAGAAGAATCCGAAGGTGCGTGCATCAAGCGGAACAGATCCTCGATGCGAGCGTTCAGTGAAGTCTAGCGGCGACTCCTCCTATATTGGCAAAACACTGGTGCTCGAACCCAATCCTACCTCTCCGCCTGTTGTGCCACCGCCCTTGGGGCCGCCGCCTCTGTGCTTTCCCGCGACTTCCCGCTTTCTACTTTCTACTTTCT
>JANOHG010000276.1:0-2845 GCA_031406375.1 Archangiaceae bacterium
TGCTGCACGATGACATGCTCACCGAAGGGCAGAAGGAAGCCTCGCGCAGGGCCCTGTATCCGCAGCTTTCTGCTGCCGCCGCTGCCTCCTTGCCGGTTTCTCCCCTGTCGATCGCCGAGCGCGCGTGGGATCTGATTTTCCAGCTCAACCCGAAAGCCAAGCCCTTCGTCATCGGCGGAGATCATTCGACCGCCTTGCCGGTGACCCTCGCGCTCGCCAAGGTGCGCCGCCAGCCGTGGGGCATCGTCCAGCCCGATGCGCACACCGATCTGCTGGCTGAACGACTGGGCGTGAAGTACTGCTTTGCTACCTGGAGCTGGCACGCCAACGAGGCGCTGGGCCGCCAGGGTCGGCTCACCCAGGTCGGAATCCGCGCCTCGGGAAGAGATCAGGCGCATTGGGAATCGACCTGCGGCGTGCGTCAATTCTGGGCGAAGGACATTCTCGCTGACCCCGCGGCGGCGCTCGATGCAGTGATAGCCCACGTGAAGTCGACCGGAGTCACCGGCGTCTACTTCAGCAATGACATCGACGGCACCGACAGCAGCTGGGCCGATGCCACCGGCACGCCGGAACCGGGGGGGCTGAGCCCAGAATGGGTCTCGGCGCTGATTCGAAGGCTTGGGGCCGAGGTGGGGTTGATCGGCGCTGACATCATGGAAGTAGCGCCTTCGCTTACCCGCACCCCGCAGAGCGCGCCACGAACGGTGGGCCTTGCCACCAGGTACCTGGTCGAGTCGATCAACGCAGCGCTGGGCACCATCGGGTGAACATGGCAAGAAGCGCCCCGCTCATGCGCACCTTCCTTCTCCTCGTCTTTTGTCTGGGCCTTGCCGGTTGCAAGAGTCAATGCCGCATGCTCTCTGAAGAGATCTGCAAGTGCGCGCTCAACTCGAATGACAAAAGCAACTGCCTGACCCGCGCAGGTAACGCCGAGGGCGCCAATCCCCCGAGCGCTGCAGAAGAAGTGTTCTGCCGAGACGCTCTGCTCTCGCGCCAGTGCGACTGCCGATTGATCGAGACCGCCAGTGGCAAGATTCGCTGCGGCCTCGCGCGCGATCCGAATGCGGTTCTCGTTTCCGCTGCCGACGCAGGGACCTGAGCTACTTTTTCTTCGAGGTGGGCTTGGGCTTGGGCGTGGGCGTGGGCTTTGGAAGCTTCGCCAGCGCGCGATCGGTTGACTGTTGGGCGGCCTTACAGGTTTCGAGAAACGCCTCGATGGTGGTCGCCGACGTGCCGATGATGATCTTCTCGCTCGCGAACCCGTCTTTTGTGAACTCGACCCCCGCGCTGACACAGCGGGCGTAGGATTCGGCCGCTGACGCAACCAGCGCTCGTTTCTTCGGGGCGTTCTTCTCGCTCTTCGACTGCTTCAGTTCATCTGCCGCCTGCTGCTTGAGCACCACTGGTCCGTTGAGGAACTTGAGCTTCTTCTGGGCACGGGTGAGCTCTGCGCGCGCCTTCTCGGTCTCAGCCTTTGCCCGCTTCAAATACCCCGTGAACGACGGGTCCTTCAGCGCCAGCAGGCGTCGATCGTCGCTGGCGCGGATCGCCTTTTCGAGCGTCCCCACCGCGTCGAGAGCGGCATCGATCAACTTCTCATCGACCTTCGCTCCACTGATCGCCTCTGCTGCGTCCTTCATCGCTTGCAACGAAGGCCCGATTTCGGCGCGCTCGCTTCTGACCGAATCCTCAATGTCCTTCTGGCGTCGGGCCTCGCGCGCCGCCTTCAGTCTGGGTGCAAGCTCGGCATGGCGGCTGGTGTACAGCTCACGCTCGGGCGAGTACTGCATGTCGGGCTCGGCGAGCAGCTGCTTTGCTTCTGCCAGAGCTTCCTCTGCATGCTTCGGCTCGGCGTCGTTCAGCGCCTTCTCGGCCCGATCGAGCAATGCGCCTATCTTGTCCGAGAACTTGTCGGCATCGCTCATCTTCGCGTCGAGCGACTTGGGCCCGCAGCCAGACAGTGCAACCAGCAGCACCCACCCAAGACGTCGTTTAAGCATTCGAATTAATACTACCAAGGTACCGCTTCGGCGCGGACGATCGTAACGCTTTCGTCGGCTGCTCCCTTGCTGAACCTAGAACTGCTACGCAGACTGTGCCTCGCGACTCGGCCAGGGCCCAAGCTCACGTAACGGATCGCTCAGCGCGCGGCGAAGTGAACGAAGAAGCGCAGCTCCGTGCGCCCCATCCAGCAGGCGATGATCCAGGGTGAGGCAGATTGTCATCACCTTGCCCACCACCACGCGACCGTCTTCGACGACCGGTTGTTCGTGCACCACGCCCGGAGCAATCAGAATCGGTGCCCGGGTGAATGCAACCAGGGGAACGAAAGCCTGTTCTACACCCAAGGATCCAAGGCTGGTCACCACCGCTCCGCCGAAGGGATCATTGGGCACACCCCAGCGGCTGAGGTCGATGTTCAGACTGTTGGTGAGGAAATCCACCAGCCGCAAAACCAAGCCCATCAGCATCGCCGGGACGAAGCTCAGCAAAGCGCGGGTCCGCTCGAGGCCGACGTCCGTACCAGCGCGAATGCTTTCGGTCTTCGCCTCGAGCTCGTCGACCAACTCGAGCAGCGGCTTGGTGTCTGCGTCGGTCGTCTTGACTGCCGAGAGGTCTGCCTGTCCGCCCTCGTCGACGAACACCAACATTGATACGTCGACTCGCTCGCGCAGATGAACCCGTCGGAAGCGAAGCATCGCGTTCGCATCGGCGCACTCGCGAAGCGCCTGAGCCACTGCCCTCACCACCAGATGGGTCAGGGTGAGGCGTCTGCCGGTCGCTTTCCGAAACTTCTCGACGAAGTCGAGCGCAGGCTCAACCCGTACCGTGAGCGACGAAT
>JANOHG010000286.1:0-5202 GCA_031406375.1 Archangiaceae bacterium
GCCTCGACAACGACTGCGACGGAACCGTCGATCTGCTCGCCGACGGTGGACTTCCCGGTGGGTTGTCGAGCTGCTCGGTCTTTGGCGAAAGCGGCATCTGCAAGGGCGGAGTGCGCTCGTGCACCTCGGGGAAGATGACGTGCAATCGAAGCACCGCGCCGCAGACAGAGACCTGCAACAACATCGACGACGACTGCGACGGAAAGCCTGATGACGGTTTTTCTATCACCACCTGTGGCGCGGGCGAGTGCTTCCGCATCGCGCAGGAATGCCGCGGTGGTACGGCGGAAAGCTGCGTGGCTGGAATGCCTTCGGCCGAAGTGGCTGACTTCAAAGACAATGATTGCGATGGAATTGTCGACAATGGCTTTCTTTGTACGCCCGGCACGTTACGGAATCTTCCGCCCTCGGTCTCGCGCCACGTCGACGGGGGCCTGTATGCGGTGAGCTTGCCTTGCAAGGGTGGCGCGCAGCAGTGTCAGTCAGACGGTGGCTGGGGAAAGACGATTGCCGAGGTGCTGCCCTCGCGCGAAACCTGCGATGACAAAGACAACGATTGCGACGGAAACGACGATGTAGCGAGCATCGACAAGATTGGTTGGGTGCGCTGCGGCACCGGTGGCTGCACTGTCTTCTCGGCGGGGTGCAAAGCGGGCGGCGTCGTCGTCACCTGCACGCCAACCCTTCCATCGGCCGAGACTTGCAACGGCACGGACGACAACTGCGATGGAGTGGTTGACGAGAACTGCAACTGTCGCGAAGACGAAGTGCGCCCTTGCTACACCGGCCCTTCGGCCACCCGGGATGCCGGCGTGTGTCACGGCGGAAGGCGCACCTGCCCGATGGGCGCGTACACCAAGTGCACCGGCGAGGTGAAGCCAAGCAATGAGGTGTGCAACAACCGCGATGACGACTGCGACGGCGTCGTCGACAACGCATGTGTTCCAATCGTCGACGCCGGGCCCGGCGGTGGCGCGGGCGGAGGCTCAGGTGGAATGGGTGGAAGCGCCGTGGGCGGCGGCCCTGCGGCGACTGGCGGCGGCGCGGGTGGTGGCGGCGCCGAACCGAAGAAGGGCTGCGGGTGCTCGGGCGGTCCGAATAGCGCGCTCTTCTTCTCACTGCTCGCAGTTCTTGGCAGCGTGGTGCGGCGACGCCGCGTCCCTCAGCCTCCAAGCGGAATTGTGGCCAACGACCGGTGACCTTCGACCCGCCCGAAACGTTCGATGGCGTTCAGCGGTCTTGGGGTGGCGAAGCTGCCGGCGAATTGGCAGCGCCCGAAGTCTTCGGCGTAAACGCGACGCACTGAAGCACCGGCTGCGGCGGGTACTTGTTCGGCAGCTTCTTGCACATCAGAAAAACCGACCGCGCTGCCTCCACCCGGTGGTGATGCGCGCACGTGTGGCAAATGCTGTTTGGGAAGGGCTCGGGCTCCACGTTCAGCCGAGGTATACCAGCCCGATGCTTCCGGACCTCAAGCCATTGGCCGACCTCACCCTCGTGGATTCTGCCGGGACGCCCGTGCGCTTTGGCGGCGCATGGGAAAGCAGCCCGGCGGTGCTCGTCTTCCTTCGTCACTACGGTTGACTGCTTTGCCGAGAGCAAGCGGCCGAGTTTCGGCCGCATGAAGAACAGCTGAAAGCAGAAGGCATCAAGCTGGTGTTCGTCGGCATGGGCATTCCTCCGATGGCCGACGCGTTTGCCACCGAGGCGAAGCTGTCGTCGCCCGTTTGGGTCGACACCAAGCGACTCACCTACAAGGCGCTGACGTTCACCCACGGGAAAGCGAAGGTGCTCAACTTCAATTCGGTGTTCAATGGCCTGCGCGCGCTCAGCAAGGGCCACCGTCAGCACCGCACCGAAGGCGACCCGCTGCTCAACGGTGGAGTGCTGGTGGCGCGGAAAGGTGGAGAGTGCGTCTACGCCTGGGCCTCGCGGGTCGCCGGAGATCATCCGAAGACGACCGACGTTCTTGACGTCGCTCGTAAGGCGAATCGACCTGCCGACTGACGGGCTGCACAACGCCAAGGTCGAGTCGCTGCTGCAGACGACGCGAGCGAGCACGGGCTTGGATTAACGCATCGTCGGTCGGGATGCAGTTGGTAGGGTGCGCGCGGTGACGTCCGCTCTTCCACGTTTTTCGGTTGCGCGGCTGGTTGCGTCCTGCCTCATCTGCGCAGCGCTGTTGGTGCTCGCGCTCGTGCTGGGAGCAGCGTTGGGCGGCGAGCCGCTGACCCTCGCTGAGGTTTTCACCGACGGCACACCTGCGTCGGCGATTCTCTTTTCGTTGCGGATCCCCCGCGTGGTGCTCGCGGCCCTGGTGGGAGCCGCGCTGGCCGCGTCTGGCTGCACCCTGCAAGCGTTGATGCGAAATCCGCTCGCGGATCCCTTCGTACTCGGCGTCTCGGGTGGCGCTGCCCTTGGCGCCACCATCGCGCTCGCGCTCGGAGTCACGTCGGTTGCCGCGCTGCCGGGATTGTCGGCCGTCTCGATTCTCGCGCTGCTGGGCGCGCTTGGCGCAACCTTGCTGGTGATGAGCATCGGGCGGCTGGCGGGGCGCGGCAGCCCGCACACCACGCTGCTGGCAGGTGTCATCTTCAACGCGTTCGCGCTCGCGGCGATCATCTTCATCAAGGCGCTGGTCGCGCCCGACAAGGTCGGCGAAGTGCTGTTCTGGCTCGCGGGTTCGCTTGGGTATGAGAAGCCGATGACATTGTGGGTGACCGGCGTGGTGCAGCTGTTCGCCATCGGGGTGATGTGGACGATGTCCGGCCGACTCAACCTGCTCACGCTGGGTGACGATGACGCGGCGTCGCTTGGCGTGAACGTGGCGCGCACCCGGACGCTGTTGCTGCTTGCTGCTTCGCTCTCTGTTTCGGCGGCCGTCGCGTTGTCCGGGCTGGTCGGCTTCGTAGGGCTGCTGGTGCCGCACCTGGCGCGCCTGGTCCTAGGGCCTGACCAACGTCTGCTGCTGCCTACCTCTGCGCTGCTGGGGGCTGCGTTTCTCGTCGTCGCGGATCTCGGATCTCGGGTTCTGTTCCGGGTCTTTCACACCGAGCCGCCGGTGGGAGTCATTACCGCGCTCTTGGGCGGGCCTGCGTTTCTGGCGCTGCTGCTGCGCCGTTCGAGCATCCGAAGCTGACGATTGGGCAAACCTCGCGGTCGTGCTTACCCCTGCAGAAATTCCGCCAGCATCCGGTGCGCTTCGGTCAAGCCAGCAATGGGCGCACTCTCGTCACGTTGGTGCGCTTGCGCGGTTTCGCCTGGCCCGAAATTCACGGCATCGACGCCCACTTCCGAGAACCGCGCGACGTCCGTCCACGCTTGCTTCGACTCAGCCTCGAGGCCGGTTAGCTTTTGAAGTCGCTGAAAGTACTTATTGCCTGCACACACCCGACCCGACGGAGACAAATCGGTGAACTCAACGCTCGCTCTACCGGCGACCAGCGCACGCACGTCTTCCTGCGCTTGGGCGAGACTCTTCCCCGGAGCGAACCGGTAATTCAGGTTCAGCTCGAAGGCATCGGGCACCACGTTGCGTGCGCGCCCACCCTTCGCGAGCGTCGCTGACATCACCTCATAGAAGGGGAATCCATCGACGCGCACTTCGTGCCGCCCGCGGCTTCCGAGCTGCGACAGCAACGCTCCGGCGTCGTGAATCGCATTCTTCCCGTGCCACGGCCGCGCCGAATGGGCGCTCTTGCCGGCGAACGCCACCGTCGCGTGCAGCGTGCCCATGCAGCCGACGTGCACCTGGTTGTCGGTCGGCTCCATCGCAATTCCAAACGCCAACTTTGACAGCTCTGGGACCTTGTCCATCAGCGGCCCCAGTCCGTTCTCGAGGTACGGCCCTTCTTCGCGCTCGTAGAAAACCAGCAGCAGATTCACCGGTAGCAACTCGAGCTTCAGCCCCTCGGCGAGCGACATCATCACCGCGAGCGCTCCCTTCATGTCCGAGCTGCCGAGCCCGTGCAGTCTGCCTGCTTCGATGCGCGCCACAGGCTGGCCTGGATGCGCCGGGACCGTGTCGAGGTGACCTATCAGCGCGATGTGCGGGCGGGGGTCCACCCGATTTCCCACCACCAACGAGTGGCTGTGACGAAAAACGTGCTCGGCCGGAAATCGGGCTCGCGCCCACTGCTCGACGAAATCGGCAATCTGCTTCTCATCGCCAATCTGGCTCGCAAGGCGGACCAGTGTCAGCGCCCGTTCGGCCAGCGAAATCACACGGGCACCGCGAAGTCGCGCAGCGCTGCGTTCAACGAAGTCTTTTGATCCGTGCTCGCCGTTCGTTGGCCAATAATCAACGCGCACGGCGTCAAGTACTCACCCGCCGGGAACTTCCGCGGGCGCATTCCTGGAATCACCACGCTCCGTCGGGGTACCCGACCTTTAAACACCTGTTCCTGCGCGCCGGTGACGTCGATGATGTGGGTCGACGCCGTGAGCACGACGTTCGCCCCCAGCACCGCTTCTTCTTCCACCACGACTCCTTCCACCACCAAACAGCGGCTGCCGAGAAAGCAGTTGTCCTCGATGATGACCGGCGTTGCCGCGGGCGGCTCGAGCACGCCGCCGATTCCCACTCCGCCCGACAAGTGTACGTTTCGGCCAATCTGGGCACAGCTTCCAACCGTGGCCCAGGTGTCGACCATCGTGCCCCCGCCGACGTAGGCCCCGATGTTCACGAATCCCGGCATCACCACCGCGCCGCGCTCGATGAACGCGCCATACCGAATGGTGCCCGGAGGAATGACGCGCACGCCCGCATCCGCCAGCCCTTTCTTCAATGGAATCTTGTCGTAGAACTCGAAGGGAGGCAGTTCCATCACCTTCATTTCCTGAATCGCGAAGTAGAGAAGAATTGCCTCTTTCACCCACGCGTTGACCTGCCATCCTTCGGGGCCTTTCGCTGCGACGCGAATCGCCCCGCGATCGAGCAGTTCGACGGTGTCGCGAACGGCGCGCGCGAAGAGGTATTCCTTCAGCTTCTCGCGGTCAGCGTAGGCCTGGGTGACGTGGATTTTCAGCTCGTCGAGCGTCATTGGGCGTACGACCTACAACAACATCAGGGCCTGAGGGTGACGAAGTACCGACATACCTTCGAAGACACTGACAAGTCGTAGTAAAGGTCGCAACCCTAAGATGACTCCCGCCGAATTTGCGCAGCTGGCCACGGGGCACTTGCGAGCACGCGGGATGGCG
>JANOHG010000312.1:0-2595 GCA_031406375.1 Archangiaceae bacterium
GACAATCCAAGTCCCACTCTGCCGTTGGTCGACACTGTGAGCACGAGGCCGTAGTTGGATCGTCCGAATGGAAACCGCACGACCAACACTCCGGTGAGCAGCGGGTCAATGACGTTCCCGGCGCTGGGGTTAAGCGCTCGCACCAGCCCGGTAGGCACGCTCATCAGCAGCTTGGCGCCGACCATCAGGTTCAACGCGAAGGGAAGCACGCGGTAGTACGAACCTCCCACTCCCACGACAGGGTCGAAGAGCGAGAGAGAAAAGCCCGAGATGTTGGTGTTGCTGTCGCCCCACTGCTCAGTCCAGTCGAAGGATACGTGCTGGTGTGGGAACACCGTCACGTCGACGAACGCATGGGTGACGCTGTCGCCGCGCGCGCGCCGGTCGAGCTCTTTCGCCAGCACGAAGTTGCGCTGGGTCCGCGCGGGCTCGAGCAGTGAAGGGTCGAAGTTCTCAGCCATCACGATTCGGCTGTTGCGCAGGTCGATGATCTTCAAGCTCACCCCTTCAGCGGTCTCGTCGAGCCAGATCGCCACCCGCGCCGGGCTGCCCTTTCCCCTCACCGTTTCGTCCAATCGGATGATCTCGGCGGTGCCGAGGTTGGTGGTGAAGTGCTCGATTTTCCCATCTGCCATGTAGAGGCGCGGGGCACGACATGCTTCGCAAGAACGAAGGCCCGCCGCGCCGAACACCCTCACGAGGGTGGCAAGCGCCGCGGTCGGGAACCACGCCTTGGTCTCTTCGAACGCAGGGGTGGCGCTGACCACTATCGCGGGCGTGAGGTCCTTGATGATCAGCCCCGTACCTTCCTCGAGCCGAAGGGCCAGGGACTCCTCGAGCCGGTCGAGCGAGTCGCGTGTGGTCTCGCGCTGCGCCCAACTGGCGGCAGGCAGCACGACGAGGAACACAAGGGCGTGTCTTAGAAGCAAAACGCCACCTCGACACCAATGGTGTGAATCGACAGCGGCCCCAAGTCGAGGAACTTGCCGATCGTCTCCGAATCGTTGATGCCCGGCGCAGACTCGACGAAAAGGATGAAGCCAATCCGGTTCTTCACCCGCAGCTCGACCCCGAGTTGCACCGTGCCGTACGTGTAGCTGGGTTCGCCCGGAGTCCTGAACATGATGATCAGCTCGTCGATGGTGGGAATCCGATTGCGGAAGGCGAGTGCTCCTTGGCCGTAGACAGAAATGACGGCTCCGCCGACGAAGACGTAGAGGTCGGGCCGGGTCAGCGACACCGTTGAGCCGGAGACCAACCGGGCGATCCGTGCTTGTCCCAGCCAGGCGACGTGCGGCGATGGCGACCAGCTCATTCCGACGGAAAAACTGGCCGTCCAGGCCCGCGCTTGACTGAGCGAAGCTTCGATTCCCAGCGAGAGCCAGACGAAGGGCGCGACGGCCAGGTTCGCGCTGCGGCTGGTGAAGGTGCGCACCCCAAGCCGAATGGGCACCAGAAAAATGCCGCGGCCTTCGAGCGCGTCGAGGTATTCCTTTCGCGCTTCTGCGGCGCTCTTCAGGTGTTCAGGATCCCTGAGCAGCGCGGCCGAGGTCGTCAACGTCGAAAGGGTTTTTGCATAGACGATGGGGAGGTTCGGCTCGAGCGCAGTGATTCGAGCGCGCAACACCAGCGCGGCCCCTTCGACCTCGAAGTCGAGGAACAGCGCGTGGCGGCTGCCTGAGGTTCTCGCGGCGCCGGCGAGTGCTTCAGGCTGATCGACTCCTCGCGAAACAATCGTGCCCTTTGCGCCTGAGTGAACGACCAGTGAGGTGCACTCGGGGCAGTGCGCGAGAGTGACGTGGGTGCTCGGGTTTTTTATCAACAGCGTGGTGAAGTGATTTTCAATCAACGCTTGAAGCCCGCTCGAAAAGCCGACCGGTACGCTGACGTCGGCGAGGATCAGCGGCGTTTGCAGGGCGAACGGCGCTTCTTTCATCCACCCGTAGACGAGCTCATCCAGCAAGTCGTACGCCTGAAGCTGAAGTTGCCCGGCGATCTCGGTGCGCAGCGTTTCCAGCTGAACACGCTGCGCTTCCTTCGCGTCGAGGTCGGCGGCGAAAGCCACAGAAGACACGAGCATTGCGACGATGACGCGTTTCATCGCAGCCACTTCCATTCGCCCCGCACGCAGATTCCGGCGTGGAGGTCGGTCTCACGTGCGTCGATGATCATCAGCCCCAAGAATGCGTCTGGCTCGACCAGCACCTTCTGGGTGAAGTAGCGCTTGCAAGCCAACGGGTAGGCTTTGTTTGCAGACAACCTCGCGAGGACCGCGATGTCTCCTGCAGCCAAGACAGGCACGCGATCCGAGACGGCGTGGCCACGCTCAGCCAAATCTGTTCGCGCAGCGACCGAGATCTTCTGAGCCACCGCAGCCTGTGGGTAGAACGCGTCGACATGCCACCGGGTTTTGTCGGGAGCCATCGCGCTGGCTAGGCGGGTGATCTCGCCGACCGTTTGCCGCAGTGAGGTGAGGATCACTTCGTCGCGGGCCGGGCGTTCTTTGGAATCGGTGATGCGCGTCGAGCAGGTCAGCGCATCGATGTTGCTGTACGAGCCACGAGGGGGCAGATCGGGCACTTTGCCGGGATGCAG
>JANOHG010000332.1:0-1430 GCA_031406375.1 Archangiaceae bacterium
GCTGTCATCCGGAAGACCGACAATCGACAGCTCTTTGACCTGCTTGTGCCTGCCGTAAAGCTCTTCGAGCTCGTCGGGGTAAACATTCTTCCCGTTCGCGTCGATGATGACGTCCTTCTGGCGACCCGCAAGGTACAGCCGACCTTCGCCGTCAATGCGCCCTAAGTCTCCGGTGTGCAACCAGCCATCTTTCAGCACGACGTCGGTGCTGTCGCGATCTTCGAAGTAGCCAGCCATCACGTTCGGCCCGCGCGCGATTACCTCACCGATTCCTTCGGCGTCGGGCTGCGAAATCTGCAGCTCGATGCCCGGCAGCGCGCGCCCCACCGTGCCAGGCAGGCGCTTGTTGCTGTTCTCGGTGACGGTGAGCACCGGAGCCGATTCGGTAAGCCCGTACCCTTCGGTCAGGCTGAAGCCAAGCGCGTGAAACGCCTTGTGCACGTCGTCCGGCAGCGCAGAGCCACCCGAGACGAGGTACTTGATGTTGCCGCCGAACTTCCGGTGCACCGGCCAGAACAACAACTTGCCGAGGTTCAAGCTCGACCGGTTGCGCAGCTCGCCGTTGAGCGCCATCAGCCCCTTCATCGCCTCTTCGACAAAGCGCGGCTTGCTCGCCATCTCTTGCGTCATCTTCCGATGGAACAACTGCCACAGCGCCGGGACCCCAATCATCCCGGTGATGCGCCCCGTCTCGAGCACGTCGCCAATGCGATCGGTCGTGAGATCGTCGATGTACGAAATTTCGGCGCCGCGCGAGAACGGAGTGAGGAACCCCGCAGAAAACTCGAAGGTGTGGTGCAGCGGAAGTACCGAGAGAACCCCATCGCCGACGCCCATCTCGAAACTGCCTGCGAGCTTGGAAATGAGCGAGCTGAAGTTGCGGTGCGTCAGCATCACCCCTTTGGGATTCCCGGTCGTACCGCTGGTGAAGATTAGTGAAGCGACGTCATCAGGAGCAGCGCTCTTCTTCACAAGTCCGATGCCATCGGGCTGGCTGTCATCACCCGCCATCGCCTGCGCAAGCGAATGCACCTGAATCGGCAAGCTCGCTTCGGCCAGCAGCCGGTGCAGCGCAGGCAGCTCTTCGGCAGATTTTTCAGACAGAAGACACACTGCGGCGCGGCTGCGGCGCGCGACATTGACGACCTCGGCCTCCGACAACTCAGGATCGATGGGGACGACGGTGGCTCCCGAGCGCAGGATGCCGAAGAACGCGATTCCCCACTCGGGGCGGTTCTCGGAAACGAGCATCACCTTGTCGCCGGGCTTCACTCCTGCATGAAGCAGGAAGCTGCCGACGCGCGCTGCGCAGCGATGCACCTCGCCGCAGGTGAACCGGGTCTGCTGCTCACCCTCGAACATGAGAAACGCACCGCGGTGCCGCCAAGCGTGAACACTGGCCTCGAACATCTCGAGCAGCTCGCGGTGCG
>JANOHG010000343.1:0-4722 GCA_031406375.1 Archangiaceae bacterium
CGTGAATTCGCAGCCGATCGCCGCGGGCACGCTGGTTCAGCTCGCGTCCGGAGATCAGCTTTCCATCGGGGGCGTCACCCTCACCTATCTGACGCCGGTGGGTCTGCTCTCACGGCTCAAGCTTGAAGCCGCGAAGCTGATGCTTTAGGGCCCAAGATCGGAATACCCGGCCGTTCTCGCAGCCGATGCATCGCCGCCAGCTTCGTTCCGCTCCCTGCGGTTTACCCAGCGGTAGTAACCCACGTTCACATGAGCGCTGGTCCATCTGTTCTGTCTTAGCTGCACGTTCCCGCGGTGCATTTTTGACCATTCGGGCACTGCAGGCGGGTGCCACACCGGCAAAAGCCGTCGGGCGCGCAGCGGTCGGCTCGATTCGAGTTGCAAGAATTGCAGGCCGATCCGCCGAAGCCACAGTTGGCGGTCGAAGGGCTCACGCAGTTACCGCTGTTGCAGCACCCATTGGGGCAATTGTTCGCATTGCACATTCCACCCACACATTTCATTCCGACGCAGTTGGCGGCGCAGGGTGGGGTGGCTCCGCAGCGGCAAACACCCTCATTCGAGCAATTGTCCGCACGATTCGAATTGCAAGCATTGCAAGAACTTCCATTCGTTCCGCAACTCGCGAACGAGGGAGTTGTACACGACCCCGCACAGCAGCCACTTGGACACGAGGCCGCGTTGCAGGCGATAGGGGTACACGTCCCCGTGGCCGAGCACTGTTGACCCAGCGGGCAGGGGCTGTTGCCGTTGCACCGGCATTGGCCATTCACACAGCTGTTCGAACGAATGTCACAGGTCACACACGCCACCCCGTTCATCCCGCAGGACGACAGCGTCGGGGAAGTGCAGACCCCACCCTGGCAGCAGCCGTTCGGGCAGGACGTGCTGTCGCACGCCACGCATGCGCCTGCGGTACAGCGCTGATTCCCGGTGCAGGCACTGGCGCCTCCGCAGCCGCAACTTCCCGCAGTGCACGTGTTCGAGGTGATTGGATCACAGCTCGCGCACTGCGCCCCGCTGGTTCCACAGGCGGTCGGCGAAGAAGCCATACACACATTATTCAAGCAGCAGCCACTGGGGCAGGTCGCAGCGGTGCACGACGGCGCTGCGCAGGTGCCTGCAACGCATTGCTGGCCCCCGGCGCACGCGGGATTGGTGCCGCACTTACAGCTGCCCGCGCCGCAGGTGTCGGCAGTGGAGTCGCACATCGAGCAAACTGAACCGCCCGAGCCGCACATGCCGGGCGTCGGGGCGGCGATGCAGGTATTGCCCGAGCAACAGCCAGTGGCGCACGAGGTTGCATCACACACACACGCGCCCGCGACGCAACGGGTTCCCGTCGCGCAGGCAGCGGCGCCACCGCAGGCGCACTGGCCTGAAGTGCATGAATCTGCCGCCGCCACGACGCACTTTTGACACGGGGTGCCCGAAGACCCGCAGGTCGCGAGCGACTGAAGGGTGCACACCGGGCCTTCGCAGCATCCATTGGGGCACGAGGTCGAATCGCAGACGCACGCGCCGGCAACACAACGCTGCCCTGTCGCACACGAGGGTTTGATTCCGCACTGGCAGCTGCCGTCCGTGGTGCAGTTGTCGCTACGGGTGGGGTTACAGGGCAAACAGGTCGAGCCGCCGAAGCCGCAGCTGGCAACCGAAACAAGCGTGCAGGTGGCACCATTGCAGCACCCGGTCGGACAGCTGACGCCATCACACGCACCGCCGATGCAGACGCCGCTGTTGCAAGTTTGACCCGCGGCGCACAACGGGCCGCTGCCGCAGCGGCACTGCCCGGCGGCCGAGCATTGGTTGGCTCGCATTGGATCGCACGCGACGCACGAGTCTCCTCCGACGCCGCACGTCATCGTCGATCGGAGGTTGCAACTGTTGCCGATGCAGCAGCCACTGGCGCACGACGTCGCGTCGCACACGCACAGGCCGCCCACGCATCGCTGGCCCCCGGCGCAGGCGGGACCCGAGCCGCAACCGCAGCTGCCATCGGCGCACGAGTCGTTGCGGTCGAGGTTGCACGAGGTGCAGGCGCCACCGACCATTCCGCAGCTCGACAGCGACATGGCGTTGCAGGTGGTTCCGGCGCAGCAGCCTCCGGGACAGGAAGTGGCATCACAGACACAGCTTCCGCCGTTGCACCGCTGGCCGGTGCCACAGGGAATGTTGGGGCCGCACTGACAAAACCCAGTGGGTCCACAGGTGCCGCTCTTCGTTGAGTCACACATCACGCAGGCTGAAGCGCGAAACCCGCATGCCAGCAGGTTGTTTTCGTAGCAGATGCCGCCGGCACAACAGCCGTTGAGGCACGAGGTGACGTCGCACACGCAGGCGTCGCCGACACATCGCTGTCCCGACGCGCAGCTGATGCTCGCACAGCCGTCGGTGCCTCCGGGCCGCGCGAGGACGACGGTCAGCGTTACTTCGCGGCCGCGAATGATGGCGGCAGTGGCGCTTCCAGTTGCGAGAATCTGACTGGCTGACAATGCTTCCACCACCACCTTCACGCTCTGGCCCGCGCGTGAATCGGGCAGCAACAGGCGCAAGCTCTGTTCGCTGCTGAGCCCGGCGGCAGCGACCTCGGGGCGAACTTTGGGGCCGAAGAAAACATCGCGATCGTCTTCGGCGGTGAAGCGAAGCTGGGTCGGGGTGATTGTGGCCTCGAACGCCACCCGGATCAGCAGCGAGGTACCCACCGCCGTCTCGGGGCTGCGATCACACCCGACGAGCAACACAATCGCGAGGAATGCGTTGGCTCTCACCGGACGCTTTCCGTGCCCAAGGTGGTCGGGCGCGCAGATGGCGCGGTGCCGACATAAACCGCGCTCGCAGTTGCCCCCGCGACGATGACCCCGACGCCCGCCCACAACCACCATTGGGTGAGCACGGACCCCGAGCTCTGAGCAGTCGACGGTGGTTCTTGAAGTGACCGCGTCAGCTCGAGCTGTCGAGTTTCTTGCTGCTGCAGCGCCTCGGATTTGGTTGCCGCGATGCGGGCGAGCTCGACTTCCTGGGCGCGAACGGCGGCTGCTTCGCTTCGCCGTGCCTCTTCAGCCTCTGCTTGTTTGCCATCCACCTCGACAATCAGGTCGCGTACCACGGTCGCGTTGGCGGTGTTTCGGGCGAGCGCGAGGTAGCGCTTGAAATAGAAGCTCGAGCGCTCGTAGTTGCGCAACTGTCGGTGACACTGCGCGATGTTGAAAAGAAAGCCTGGCAGCGGTGTGACTTCGTAGGCCTTCAAGAAGAGCGCGAGCGCTTTCTCGATTTCTCCGCGGTCATAGGTCTGTTGCGCTTGTTCGTAGATGGCGCGAGACCTTGCAGCGGCATTTTGTGCGTGCACGCTCGGGACGGCGAGCATCACCCACAAAACCACGCTCAACCCCACGCGCATCGGTTACTCCGAGAACGGGTCAATCGTACTTTCTTTGCCAATCCTCTTCTTGGGTTTGTGAGTGGAAGGTCGCGTGGGGAGAGGTGGGGGCTTGTCGCGTTCAAGAGAGACGTCGAGGGTGGTGTTCGAATCGAGCCGAATCGAGCGTTCGGCGGGTCGATGTCCCCGAAGCGTGAGGTTCAAGACAATCTGCGCGTCTTCCCTCGCGACCATCAACTTCAGCGGCGTCATTCCGAGCTCAACTTGCGTGTCTTGTCGGGTCACGTGGGCTCCTGGAGGATTGGACCCCACGCTCAGAATCACCGACTGCGGTGCCATCGCGGTAGGCCCGATCGAGACAGAAGCCGATTGGGTCACCATCAGGACACCGAGTGCGAGCAGCGTCACTGCGACCGCCGAGAGCACGAGGCGACGCTTGCCGCGACCCATCTTCGGCGCGGCATCGACATACGGCGCCAGCGCTTGGCCGAAGGCTTCCATCGTTTGATGACGCGCGTTTGGATCCTTCTCAAGCGCACGGAAGATCTCATCCTTCAGTCCCTGTGGGACGCGCTCTCCGGCGACGGACAACCCGATGCGCGGTGGATCCCGGGTGATGATTTCGGCGTCCAGCTGGCCGAAGGTGGTCGATTGGAAAGGCGGGTGACCCGCGAGCATTTCGTAGAGCACGGTACCCAACGCATAGATGTCGGCCCGAGAATCCACCTCAATGCCCGCGGCCTGTTCGGGTGACATGTAGGTAGGGGTTCCAACCAACACCCCGCTCGCGGTCGAGCTGACGGTGGTCTTCAACCCCGGCGCGATGCTGACTTTCGCGACCCCGAAGTCGAGCACTTTGACGAAGTCAGCCTGGCCTGCGCGGGTGATGAGGAAGACGTTGTCGGGTTTGATGTCGCGGTGAACCACGCCGACCTGATGCGCTGCTGCCAGGGCTTTGCAGATCTGCCGGCTCATCGCGACGCACCGGTTGACCGTCAGCTGCTCGCGCGCCAGCAGGCTTGAGAGGCTGGTTCCTTTCAGCAGTTCCATCACGCAGTAGACGAGGTTGGTGCCGTCAGAAGTCAGCTCTTCGACGAAATCGAATACTTCGACAATGTGCTCGTGGTTAATTTGATTGACGGTGCGCGCCTCTTGAAAAAAGCGCTGCACGAGCTCGCGATGTTTTGTCTGACTTGCGCGCAACACCTTCAAGGCCACCTGCCGGCCCAGCTTAATGTGCTTGGCGAGGTACACCCGGCCCATCGAGCCTTCACCAATCATGCGAATCAACTGGTAGCTGCCAAGCAGGTCTCCCAGCTTTTCATGGGCCTCGTCACCCCTTG
>JANOHG010000357.1:0-13136 GCA_031406375.1 Archangiaceae bacterium
TGTCGTGAACGTCAAGCTCGACCAGAATGTGACCGCGACGACCCAGACCTACAACTGGGTGCTCGAAGTCGAAGACACCGCGGGCAACTTGACGCTCAGTGGCGTTCAGATGGTCAAGGTGGACAAGGTTGCCCCCACCTGTGCCATCACAGCTCCCAACGCCCTCGTCCTCGGTCGGCCCGATGACACGAATCTCGGCACGGCGCCTTTTGATCTCAAGGTAGATGTCGCAGGTTCCAGCGACACTTCCAGCGTGGTGATTGGCACCGCGCTGGGTCAGACGCTGACTGCGACCGCGGCTGCGACCAATGGCAACGCGAGCAACACCTTCGCACTTACCCAAGCCACGGGCGTCGTTTCATACAATCTTACTGCGACCTGTGTTGACGACTCTGGGAACTCGACGGCTGCTTCCGCGA
The DNA here is from genome assembly GCA_031406375.1 of Archangiaceae bacterium. GTDB lineage: Bacteria > Myxococcota > Myxococcia > Myxococcales > Myxococcaceae > JAGSPQ01. Next base: position 420 of record JANOHG010000357.1, read on the forward strand.
TCGTTGGGCTGTCGATTGATTTGGATCCGCCCACCTGCACGATGGGTGCGCCCACTGCGTCGCCGCCCCAATATTCCACCCTTGAGATCGACACCAGCATCACCGTTGGTGGGCCAGCGACAGTCGGTCGTACCGTGACTGTTTTTTCACAGGTGGGTGCCGGCGCTCAGCAGCAGGTAGGCTCTCTGATTGTAGGCGCCACGGGCATTGCAACCGGTAAGATTTCTTACAACAACGGTGTTCAGGCAGTGACCACGCAAGTCAGCGACCCGGTCGGCAATGTGTGCACGACTACAGCCCGAACCATCGACGTCAACTCGGCGCAATGCTCGATCGCGTTCACGTCACCGATTATCGGCCCGAGTGGAAAGGCCTACCTCACGTCGACCAACTTCACCGTCACCGGCGTGAGCTCGAATTGTGCGGCGGGCAAACAGGTTCAGTTATTTCAGGAGGGCAACGCTGTCGCTCTCGGCACGGGAACGACGATCGCAAATGGCACGGTCAGCATCAACGCCACCCTGGCGCAGGGCGGCCCCTATACGCTTCGGCTCACCATCGACAATGGCGCTGGGCTGCTGACCAATTCCAGCCTCTCACACGTTCACGTTGACAGCACTGCTCCAACGGTTGCCTCGGTGGAGTTCAACACCGTCGGTTACCCAGCGATGGGCAGCTCGATTTCCTTCGTCGCTCAGAACAACCGAAATCTGCTTCCTCCAACACCCAACGCGACCTTCGTCGCTGACAACACCGTAGGCGGCAACGCCGAGTTCAATTTGAAAGTGAACGGAGTCACAGGCGCGATCGGCGGGCGGGTTCGTGTGGTGTACCAGGGCGTCGAGCGTGCGACCGTGGAAGTGACCGCGAGTCCTCAGGACGCGACGCTGAACGCGGTGTCGCTGACCCACAACACGACAGGCCAGTTCCAAGTCGAAGTCCTCGATGAAGCAGGCAACGCGGTTGTCCCCATCAATGTCGGGGGCGTCGTCGATGTCATCGAACCCGGTGCTCCGGCGGTGACCCGGTCGGTGATGGCGGTGCGCACGGCAACTGTGAACCTCGCGTGGATGCCAACCTACGACGACGGGACCACGATCGGTTCTGGCGCCCATCAGGGGTACGAAATTCGTTGGAGCACCAGCACGGTCACCAACAATAACCTGTTGGCGATCGTGAGCGATTACAACGATTCTGCAAAAGCACGAGCTGAAACCAACGAGCCGTGGAGCGCGAGTGCAGTGAGCCGAAATCTGACCCTTCCTCCGAACAACACCTACTACATCGTCGTGCGCGCAACCGACGAGCTGGGCAATTACTCGCCGTATTCGGCGCCCACGTCTTTGGCAAATCTGGGTACGAACGATGTACTCACCAATCCCTCGGGAGTGTCTGATCAGTACGCCAACCAGATGGCATCGGGCGGAAGCTTGAATAATGACGCAATCGATGACTTGGTCGTCAGCGCATTCTCGAGCGCTAAGGTTTATGTCTACTTCGGAGGTGCAGGCTTCTCGACCCAACCGGGTTGCGCTGGGCTTGCTTGCCAGACGATCGACATTCCGGTCGCTCGAAATCCGGCGGCCGAATCGTTCGGCAACTCGGTGGCGGTTGGAAAGGTGTCCGGCGCCACCTCGCCGGATCTCGCCGTGGGCTCCGGGAATTTCAATGGGGGGCAGGGACGCGCTTTTCTCTACTTCGGGGGGGCCAATCCCGACGCAGGAACCTACGTTGATACCAGCACCTGGGTTGAGTTCCGCGGCAGCGCGGGATCGGACTTCGGGCGCCATGTGTCAGTTCTTTCTGATGTCAATGGAGATGGGCTAGGGGAACTGGTGGTGACCGCGCGAAACCAGGAAGCGAATCGAGGACGGGTGTACATCTTCAAAGGTCGCACCAAGGCCGCGTGGGTCGCCGCTGCTGCCGGGACGTTCATTGCAGACACTGCTGCTGACTGGGTTGTCCTCGGCCCCACTCCGGTACTGGGAGTCAGCAATAATTTCGGGCCTCGATTGAGCATCAGTTCCGTAGGTGCGCTGACGGGTGGGCCCGGTAGTGACTTCACAGTTTCGGCGGCCAACGAGACGGTGAATGAGATCTATTTGGTGGCTTCTTCGACGCTGCTCGATGCAGGTACGGTCACCACAGGACGGGTGTCGAATGGAACCCCAAACCTCGCCTTTCAGACGATCAGTCGTCCACAAATGGGAAACCCAATTTCCACCGCATTTGGCGGCGTGGTGGTCGGGAACCTCGATGTCACCGGCGCGACGGTGAAGGATCTGGTGACTTCGAATCGCAAAGAGTCGAGCGTCTTCGTGTATGGCGATGGAACACCGTCCTCGTTTGGCAGCCCTCTGATTAGCGTGGTCGGCGGGCCGAACTTCGGAGCCATCATCGTGGCAGGCGATTTCAATGGCGATGGACGCGCAGATCTCGTGTGCAGTGAGGACGGAACGCCTGTCAGCACAAACAACGTTTGGGTTCTGTACAATCGGTCGAGTTCATTTGATACGAGCGTCGGCCAATTTAACCAGTCTGTGTTTAACGGAACCGTCACCGCAACAGGCGCGTTTGGGGCCAGCTTGGCGGTAGGAGACTTCGACGCGGACAGTCGGCCCGACATCGCAGTGGGCGATCGCGCGACCACCAACTCAGGGAGAGTAATTGTATGGCATTGACTGGTTTGGCCGCATCAAAGACGCCAAAGGCGTGGCGTCGGCCGGAAGTGTTTTCCCGAGTACTTCAGGTTCCAATGAACCTGCTGACCTGCACGAGTCCCAATCCGTGTGAGTGTACTGGAGTTGGCTGTGAGCCGAGTTGCGCGTCGTGCGAAGGCAACGGCGGCACCTGCGGCAAAGGGTGCGTTTGAGGCTTGGCAGCGGCCAAACCCAAATCGAAGTGGATGACTCGCTGGCGACGGCAGCTCTGGGTCGTTGCTCGCTTGCTCCGTTTGCAATTGATACAGGATTAGCCGGCCTCGCGGTTGAGCGCTGTGCGGCTCGGGCCGGTTGGCGCGAAATGCACGGAGCTCCCGGCCCAGGGGGCCGCTTCGTGTTGGAAGGCTCGCAGTTGAAGTGCGACATCCCGAACGACATGTGGTCAGCCGAGTCGGTGCTGCGCCTTGCTTGGCTGGTTTCCACGGTGCGGCAAGCGGGGCTGCTGATGCACGGATGCGCGGTGGGTTGGGCTGGGCAGGGCGTCGCCGCAATTGGGGTGAGCGGCGCTGGAAAATCGACGCTGGCGAGCCTGTGTACGAATGCGCCAGGCAACGCGACCCTGCTCACCGATGAAATTGTTCAGCTCTTCCCCGACGGCAGCTGCTTTGGCACCCCATTTCGTTCGAATGTTGAGAACGCCGGCCGACCCGGGCCTATCAAGGTGCGTTCGCTGCTTCTGCTCGAAAAAGGGTCTCACGAAGCGGTGGTTGCAGTGCCCGCGGCGGATGCACTCGTCCAGCTGATGCCACAGCTCTTTTGGTTTGAGACGGGCGAAGGCTCGCTTGCCGAACAGAAGCGAAGGCTCTTCGCGCTCGTCGACACGGTCGGCGTTCATCGTCTCACGTTTCGCAAGGACTCTGCGGTCGGGCCGTTTCTTCGCGAATGGGTCTCGAAGTGAATTCCGACGTGCTCGGTGAGTTGCTCAAGGCGCAGCCCGAGGGAAAGGTGATGTGGGTCGCCGTTCGTGGCCGCAGCATGCGCCCGATTCTCACCGGCGGTGAGTCGCTGAAGGTTAAGCGGTGTTCACAGCAAACGCTGCGGCCAGGTGAAATCGCAGTGATGTTGCGCACCGACGGTGCGTTGATTTCGCACCTCGTCGTTCAGACCTCGCCGTTTCGCACCGAGTCCTTCGACGGCAAGCCCGACGCTGCGGGCCTCGAAGTGCTGGCGCGTGCGGTCGCGGTGCGGCGCGGGGCAATCGTCGTTCCACTCGCAGGGCCGGGTCGGCTCGCGCTGTTGGGCTTGCAACGGGCGTGGAAGCTCTCGACCCGTGCTGCGCCGACGCGCGCCGCGCATGCAGCAGTGGGCGCTGTCGTGGCGTCGGAATTCACCGCAGCAGTGCGGGCCCTGTTGGGCCGGGTCGAGGTCGACCTGCTCGGCCCTGACGCGCTCAAGGACCTCGCGGTGGCGTTGTCGCGCTGGGAAACGCTCAGCAGTCAAACGTTGGTGGCCCTTCTTCGCGACGGAGTGGTTGTGGGCGCCAAGCGGCGTGGGCGAATCGTCGGGTGCGTTTGCGTGGGCTCAGATCGGGTTGTTCGCCACGCGTTTCTTCAGCGCCGCGCCCAAGGGCTCGGCCTCGAGACGGTGATGCTCGACCGCCTCGTTCGTGAAGCCGAGGCGCGCGGCCTGAAGCCAGGGCGCGCGCAGGTGAATCCATCACAACCTGGGTTCATCGCTGCAGCAGAAGGATTCACGCTCCTTTGAGAGAAGTTCGAAGGAACAGGGGAACTTGGTCGACGCGGTGGGCTCACCCATTCGGCCCAATCGACGACTGCGCGCGCCGTCGCAAGCTGCGGGTAGCGCGCAAGGGGCGAAACCTCAAACCTGGGAAAGAAGCGAAGAAGTGGAACCGGGAATTCTTCAACAGCCGCGGGCTCATCCAACAAAACGCCCGAAAATAAAATACACGACTTGCGTCATGCGCACGCCCGAAACCCCACCGGTAAGCCGCAGCGGGAAATCCGCCCCTACGGTTTGAACGGGGGCCGTGTTTCCAGAACTGGCATTTCAGGTCGCAGTGAGGGAAGGACAATCTACCAATGACCGAAGACGGACAAAACCTGTGGTTGACGGGCGATCGAATCTTTCTCGTCGTCCTCGCAGTGTTTTTTCCGCTTGCCGTCGCGTCGCATTTTTTCTTCCCCGGCACCAACACCTTCGTCCTTTGCGCGATCGCCATCATTCCACTCGCGCGGTTGATGGGCGAAGCGACCGAGGTCATTGCCCACAAGGTCGGGGCCGGGCTCGGTGGCTTGATGAATGCCAGCTTCGGGAACGCGGCTGAGATGATCATCGCGATCGCCGCGCTTCGAAAAGGTGAGACGGAAGTCGTGAAGGCGTCGCTCACCGGAGCGATCCTCGGGAACATCCTACTCGTGCTGGGGATGGCGATCATCGCCGGAGGCATCAAGCGCGAGAAGCAGACCTTCAACACCACTGCCGCGTTGTCTGGCGGAGCGATGATGTTCCTCGCGGTTACCGCGTTGAGCATGCCCGACCTGTTTCACATCGCGCGCGGCGACGCCGGCATTCCGATGCTGCTTCCGATGTCGATCGGCATTTCAATCATCCTGCTGATTATCTACGCGCTGTCGTTGCTCTTCGCGCTCAAGACCCACGCGCACATCTACGCGGGGGAAAGCGATGACACGGTGGAAGAGCTGCCGCACTGGTCGACCAAGAAGGCAGGCATCGTGCTCGCGCTCGCGACCGTTGGCGTGGTGGTCATCGCCGAGTTCCTGGTGCATGCGCTCGAGCCGGCGATGGTGACCTTCGGCTTCACGAAGACGTTCGTCGGGGTGATTATCATCGCGATCGTCGGCAATGCCGCTGAGCACAGCACCGCGATCATCATGGCGATGAAGAACAAGATGGATCTCGCCTTCAACATTTGTTTCGAGTCGAGCAAGCAGATCGCGCTCTTCGTCGCTCCGGTGTTGGTGTTGCTCTCGATTCCGCTGGGCCACCCGCTGACGCTCGAGTTTTCGCACATGGAGGTCGTCGGGATGGGGGTCGGGGTGGGCGCCGCGACGCTGATTGCGCTCGACGGTGAATCCAACTGGCTCGAGGGCGTGATGCTGCTGGGCGTGTACGCGATTCTCGCAGTGGCCTTCTTCTTCATTCCGTGAAGCCCGCCGCGGATGCGGTGCTGCTTTTCATCACCGCCGTCTGGGGAGTCACTTTCGGGGTCGTGAAAGGCGCGCTGGGCGACGCAGATCCGCTGAGCTTCCTCGCGCTCCGCTTCTCATTCGCCGCGCTGGCTGCGGTGCTGATCGCCCGCCGCGCGCTTTTTGACGCTGCGCTCTGGCGTTCTGCGGTCGTGCTCGGCGCGTGTCTGATGGCCGGCTACCAGTTGCAGACGTGGGGTCTGCTGTGGACTTCCCCCTCGCGCTCGGCATTTCTCACCGGGCTGTGCGTCATCCTGGTGCCGTTCCTTTCGGTCGTGTTGTTCAAACGCCGCCTGGTGGTACCCGCAGTAGTCGGCGCGGCGATCGCTTTGGTGGGGCTTTACCTGCTCACCGGGGCAGGCGCTGCCGTAGGAACATTGACAGGCGATCTGCTCACCCTCGGCTGCGCGGTGGCGTTCGCCTTTCACATCGCCCTTACCGAACGCTACGCGGCGAGGCACCCTGCGTTTCCGCTGGTCGCTGCGCAGCTGGTGCTCTGTGCGGCGCTGTTCTCGTTGTTCGTTCCCTTCGGGGAACGCCGCATCGAGTCGACGCCTGCTCTGTGGATTGCGGTTGGAGTGACGGGCTTCCTGGCGACGACGATTGGAATCGGGCTGCAAACCTGGGCGCAGGCGCGGACGACGGCGGTGCGGGCAGCGCTGATTTACGCCCTCGAGCCAGTCTTTGCGGTGGGCTATTCGACGTTGACGACCGCGGAAGTCGTCGGCGCCCGTGAACTGGTTGGCGGAACGCTGATTATCGCCGGCGTCGTGGTGGGCGAAGTGGGCGCATCGGTCTGGGGGTCGCGGGGCACCAACGACGGCCGATGAGCTGGATACAAGCGCCAAGGTAGTGGATGCCACTGTCGCTTTAGCTATACAAACGTTCATGCCTGTAGAGCTTCGTCGCGGTAGCTTGCATCTGACGGGGTCGCCCCTTTCCTTCGATGCCCGACGCAAGTGCGAGCTGAGCTTCGTTTCGCACGCTCACAGCGATCACATCGCGCGCCACGAGCGGGTAATCGCTACCCGCGCGACGCTGCGCTTCATGGAACACCGCCTCGGCCCGATTCAATCCGCGTTGCCGGTGCCGTACCACCGACCGTTTGACCTGGGCCGGCTGAACGTCGAGTTGCTTCCCGCAGGCCACGTTCTGGGCAGCGCGCAGATTCGAGTCACCCGCGAAGACGGCCATCGCATCGTCTACACCGGCGACATCAGCCTCGAGTCTTCAATGACTGCCGAAGCAGCAGAGATCGCCGAGTGCGACACGCTGGTGCTCGAGTCGACGTTCGGACATCCGCGCTTCAAGTTCCCCAAGCGCGATGACGTGTTCTGCGAAGTCGCCTCTTGGGCCCGCGGGCATCTTGCTCGCGGAGTCCGCCCGATTCTCTACGCGTACTCGTTGGGCAAAGCACAAGAAGCGATCAAGCAACTGACTTCACGCGGCTTGAAGCTCTGCGCGCATGGGTCCATTCATGACATCTCGGCGCTCTACACCGAGCTTGGCATGGCGATCTGCGTTCGCCGCTTCGACGGCACGTTCCAGGATGACGAGGTCGGCGTTTTTCCCCCCTTTGGCAAGTCTCAGGCGATGAAAAAGGTGAACCCGCGTGCGACCGCGGTGCTCACCGGCTGGGCAATCGAGCCTTGGGCGGCGCGCCGTTATGCGGCCGACGTCGCCTTTCCCATCTCGGATCACGCCGACTTCGGGTCGCTGGTGAAGATCGCCAAGGCCAGCCACGCGCGCGAGGTCATCACCCACCATGGCTTCGCGAACGAGCTTTCGATTGAGCTAAAGAAAGTCGGCGTCTTCGCCCGCGCAGTGACTCAGGCGGTGCAGATGGAACTGTCGCTCGCGGGGACTGCGTCCATCGAAGAGCTGGAAGTGCCGCGGGCGTAGCGGACGACGTCTCACCGCTTCGCGGCCTGCACGGCTGCATCGCTTTCGGGATCTTCCGCGATGGCGCGCTTCCAGGCTGAGCGTGCCTCATCGGCTCGCCCCAACTCGCTCAGCACGTCGCCCCAGCTCAGCAGCAGGTTGCCGCCCTGCTTGCGCCAACGGTGCGTCGCCGCACGCGACAGCCAGTGCTCTGCCTCGCGCAGCTTTCCTCTCGCGCGCATCAACACGCCTCGCAGCGCGAGCGCGTTGCGAATACTCGAGCTGCGCAGCGCGACTTTGCTGCCCGCTTCGAGCGCTGCGTCTGCCTCGACGGCATCCCCGGCCAGCGAATGGGCCGCAGCGGCGGTGAAGTACCATTCAGCCCGATATGAGCGTGGGGAGTCTGCGGCAGACACGCGCGCCACCTCGTTCAGTGCGGTCTTCGCATCGCCCAACTGCGCAGCAAGCCACGCACGTTGCAGCGCCACCGTGCTCTTTGCCAGCGGCACGAGCCCTGCCGCCGCGTCGAGCGCGGGTTGGGAAAGGCGCGTGTGCGCCTGGCTGAAATTTCCCTGGCAATACTCTGCTTCGGCCAGGTTCGACTGGGCGAGCGCCCACTGCCAGTCGCGCAGCCCCGGAATCGATGGCTCCAACCGAAGAGCGTCACCGTACCGCCCCAGCGCGATTAACACGTCGAGCATTGGGTTCATCAGCACGTGAAATACGCGCGGCGGACGCGGCTCGGTCAACGCTTCGTCGATCAGCGCGGCAGCAGCGCCGGCGTCGCCCAGGTTCTTGAGCGCCACCGCGCGCCACACCCGTTGGTGCAGCCCATCGCCCGCGCTGAGCCAAAGGGTCGTACGCCAGAATCCATAGCGGTACGCGATTCCGGTCGCCCGTGCGCGCGTCCACGGCTTCTTCAACGCCCGCGATATTCGACCAAGATCCAGGCCCGCGTTCTCAAGCAGCTGGGGCTTGCCCACCAACCATCGCTTCGACGTGCGCGGTCGCCTCGGCCAAATACGCCAACCGCCGCAGCCGCGCCTCATCAGGCAAGCTTGCGTAGGCGCCAAACGCTTCCTTCAGCAGGTCGCGATTGCCCTGGGTTGCCTGGTGCGCGAGATCGAGCGCGGATTCTTGCGACTCGAGGGCCTCTTCCCAGTTGTTTTCGGGAAGGAAACCCGCCTCGAGCAGCGATGCAAACAGCTGACAGGCAGCCAAGCGCTGCCGAAGCTCGCCGATGTGCTCAAGCGCAGCAGTCGGGCTCTTCAGTTCGAGCAAGGCTCCAGTCACCCGAGGGTCCACCTGGCCGGTGAGATCCTCGATGTCGATTTCGGCCGACATCGCTTCGTTCAGCGCGTTGACGGCCGCTTCAGATGCCGTGGGCTCGACTCCGACTTCGCGCAGGTACATCACCGCTGCGGCGGTGTCCTTGGCTCCTTGGGCAATCACGTCCTTCGCCTTTTCCACCGCCTGGTTGTCGGCGACGGGCCGACGGTTCTCGAGCCGCGTCTTTACTGCTTCGCGGTAAAGCGCCTCGAGGCTGGTACCGGGCGTGAGGCGACCGGGCAGGGGAGGACGAAGTCCTGGGACGTCGAGCACCCAAACCGGAGGGTTGCCGACGTGCTTGAGGCCGCGGAACAGCAAGGTACCCGCCGGATCGTGCGGGCGGAAGGGAGGCAAGTCTCCTTCCTGAACGACGCCCTGTGATGCGAGCTGAGCGGTGCGCTGTTCGCGCGTGAAGCTGGTGATTCCGACCGCAGGTGGAGGAGGCGGCGGTGGGGCTTCCTGGCCGTCGAGGCCGACGACGCGATCCATGTCGACGTCTTCGAGCTCGAGCTCTTCGAGACCCATGCAGCCCGAGAAGTCGCAGCGCAGCAGCTTCAGCTTCTCGAACGTTGCGCCCTCGAGGTTGGCGCCGCGAAAATCACAGTCTTGCAGGCGACCACCATGAAAGTACGCGTTGGAAAGATCTGCTTCGCGAAAAGAGACCTTCGACAGATCGCACTTTTCCCATTCGGAGCCGATCAACAACAGCCCCGAAAGGTCCGCGTTCGCGGAGAACAGCTGTGCGAAAGTAGAGCCGGTGTGGTCGAGCGCGACGCGGCCGTCTTTTCGCATGTTGTTCCACTCCTTGGAGCCGTTCTTCAGGAGCTGGTCGATGCTAAGAGCCTTGGGCATGGGATGCGCCTTTTATCTGCGCGCGCCTACAAACCGCCACACAAACCATTGCGGGCCTGCGTCATTCACGCCACAGCGGGTGTGTCTCGCGAGAGTCGCCCGCGTGTGCTTAAAGCCGCGGGTGCTCGAGTTTCGCGTCACTGAGGACCACGCAGGGGTGCGCCTGGATAAGTTTCTTCGGAAGAAGCTTGCCAACGTGCCCGTTTCGCACCTCTTCAAGATGATTCGGGTGAAGAAGGTGAAGGTCAATGGCAAGCGCGCCCAGGCAGACCAGGCGCTTGTCGCTGGCGACGTCGTCTTCGTGCAGGGCGACGAGAAGCAGCTCACCGGCGCGACCATTCAGAGAACGCCTGCACCGCCGCCCAAGGTGGACTTGAACGATTTGCGCGTGCTGCTCGAGGACGACTGGATTCTGGTGCTCGACAAGCCTCCTGGGATGGCGGTCCACACCGGCAGCGGCATCACCGGCGGTACGGTGGTGGATCTGGTGCGCGCCTACCTGGGCCCTAAGGCGATTCGAAACGACTTCGCGGCGAGCCCGGCTCATCGACTGGATCGCGAAACTTCCGGCGTGTTGGTGGTCGCCAAGCGGCGGCCCGCGATGGTCCACTTCACCGATGTGTTCACCCACCACAAGGCGAAGAAGCGTTACCTGGTGATGGTGAAGGGGAAGCTCGCGAAGAACGAAGGGCTGATAGACCTCGCCCTTTCCGAGCATCAACAGACCGCCGAATCGCGCGAACGGCGCGGCGTCAACCTTCAGGACGCGCGCACGCGGTGGAAGGTGATCGCGCAGACCGCCGAAGTCGCCTTCGTCTCAGCCACGATCGAAACCGGACGCACGCATCAGATTCGCCGTCACTTTCTCGCCATCGGTCACCCAGTCGCCGGAGACCGCAAGCACGGAGACTTCGCCTTCAACCGCGAGGCCAAAGCGAAATGGGGATTGAAGCGAATGTTCCTGCATTCCGAGCGGCTCGAGTTCCCTCACCCTGAGGACGAAAAGCGCACGGTGGTTGAGTCGCCTTTGCCGCAGGAACTGGTAGATGTGCTCATTGCCGCTGGATTGAGAAATGCGAGTCCAAACCCCGCCGCCTGAGCCAAATGATGAGGCCGTCGCGTCCAATGGGGCGATGGGGTTGGTGCTCATCGACCTGCCGCCCAAGGCGCGGTGGCGCAAGCGCCTGCTCAAGCTCGTCGCCTTCTTCGTTCTCACCGGCGTCACCGCGGTCTTTTTCGGCTACGGCTTCTTTTATTGGCAATACGCCGATGGGCTGCCCGACATTCCTCGGGTCGACGAATATCGCCCTCCGATTCTCACCGAGGTAGTGACGCAGGATGCGCTGCTCGCGGGTGAGTTTTACAACGAGCGCCGCAAAGTCGTTGCTTACGAGCGGATTCCCAAGCGGCTGGTGCAGGCGTTCATCGCCAGCGAAGACGCGGGCTTCTTCGATCACCAGGGGGTCGACCTGTTCGGCACCCTGCGTGCAACCTACAAGACCGTGATGAAGAAGATCACCGGGCGCGGCAGCGTGCAGGGCGGCTCGACGCTGACTCAGCAGACGGCGAAAGCGGTGCTGATTTCAGCCGAAGGCTACAAGGCGGCGACGCAGAGGAAAGGCACCGCGGGTCTGCGTCGGAAGATTCGCGAAGCGCTGTTGGCGCGGCGGCTCGAGGCAGTGCTGACCAAAGAGGAGATCCTCTACCTGTACCTGAACAACGTCTATCTTGGCCACCACAGCTACGGGGTGCAGTCGGCCGCCGAAAACTATTACCGCAAAGACGTGAAGGACCTGACGTTGGGCGAGATGGCGCTGATCGCCGGGTTGCCTCAGGCTCCGTCGGCCTACTCACCCTTTATGCGGCCCGATGCGGCGATCAACCGCCGCAAGTACGTACTGCGCCGAATGCTCGACGAAGGGATGATTACCCAGGCCGAGCATGATCAGGCGACCGCCGAGAAGGTAAGCGTGTTCGCCGTCGAAGACGTCTTTCACGGTTTCGCTCCGTACTTCACTGAAGAGGTGCGCCGAAACATCGTCGAACGCTATGGCAACAAGACGCTGCTCGACGAAGGCTTGAAGGTCTTCACGACGATGGACTCTGAGAAGCAGCGGGCCGCGCAGGAAGCGGTGCTGGCGAATCTGCTCACTGTCGACAAGCGGCAGGGCTTTCGAGGGCCGGTGCTTCATTTGGCCACCAGCGAGACACGAACGGCCTTCGTGAATCGAAGCAAGAAGGTGATGGGCGAGGAGAAGCTGACGTTGGGCCGCTTCTATATCGGCCTCGTCTCGTTGATCGCCAAGGACGACCTGACCGCCGACGTCACCATCGGCAGCCAGGTGGCAAAGCTTCCGCTGCTGGGGATGCGCTGGGCGCGCAAGCTCAACGCCGAGCAGTACTACCCGTCGGTGATGATCAACAAGGTCTCGTCGGCCCTGAAGGTGGGCGATGTGATTGTGGTGAGGGCGGTCGAAAAGAAAGGCCACACCGACGACGCAGAGCAGAAGTCCGCCGCGGCGGACACGGCGGTGCTCACCGATGACGTTCTGGTGCGACTCGAGCAAGAGCCCGAGCTTCAGGCCGCACTCGTCAGCATCGATCCGCACCGGCAGTACCTGGTGGCGATGGTGGGTGGCTACGACTTCGATGCCAACGAGTACAACCGCGCCTTTCAAGCGTGTCGGCAACCGGGGAGCGCCTACAAGCCCATTGTCTATTCCTCGGCCATCGAAAACCTCAACTGGACAGAGGCGACGGTGATTGTC
>JANOHG010000453.1:0-4235 GCA_031406375.1 Archangiaceae bacterium
CCTCTTCTACCGGGTCAACGTGGTGACGATCGACATGCCTGCGTTGCGCGATCGCCCGGGCGATGTCCTGTTGTTGAGCGCGCACTTCCTCAAACGCTTCGCCGAAGCGGGCGGGAAGCCGGCGCTGACGCTGTCGACCTCGGCGGCCGCGAAGCTCGCCGCCTACTCATGGCCGGGCAATGTTCGGGAACTCGAGAATTGCATCGAACGCGCGGTGGCCCTGGCGCACTTTGATCAGCTGACGATCGAAGATCTGCCCGAGAAGATCCGCGCGTACCAGGTCGAACGCTTCGTCGTGTCTGCCGACGACGCTTCCGAGGTCGTCTCGATGGAGCACGTCGAAGAGCGCTACGTGAAGCGGGTGCTGGGTCTGATGGGCGGCAACAAGTCCAAGACGGCCCAGATGCTCGGCTTCGATCGCCGGACGCTGTACCGCAAGCTGCAGCGGTATGAGGCTGACGCGAAGACCGCGGCCACTGCTTCACCCCCCAGCGTACCGTTGCGCCCGCTACGGCATCGGATGTGAGGGAGTCGAATCGATGAAGCTGGCGGTAGAGATTGGCATCCCTTGACCGCGGTGCCCGAGGCGGGTGCGAATGATGGCACCGAGCGAGACGGCCATTGCGATCGACACGACCACCGGCCCAAGAACGGGGATCCGGGCCACCAGCAGAATCGACAGCAGACCCACTGCGAGCGCAATCGCTTGGGTGCGGCGCAATCGGGGGACGGGGATTCGACTGCCAAGGATGTTAGCCACCGCGACCAACCCCATCAGAGTGCACAGGAACGCGAGCATCCAGAAAGCCATCGCTACCGGAATTCCGATCAGCGTCACCGCCAGAAAGAGGGTCAGCGGAATCGAGCAAAGTGCCGCAAGGAGCCCCGCCGCGCCGTTTTTGGCAGGTGATTGCTGAATCTCGGCCTCGATGGATTTCATTCGCGCAGGAGCAAACATCATCAACAGGAACCCCATCCCAAACAGCACTGCGAACTGCGCCAGAAAACCGGCGATGCCACTGCCACCGCGCTCGCCATCGCTGTCGTGGGTTGCCCGCGAAGCCCTCACTGCCTTGCTCGCCATCACCGCTCCGAGACCTGCGCCGCCAAAGGAAACCTCTTCACCGTTCACCTTTGCGCCTTCTTCTTTGATGACTTTGCCCCCAAAAGACACTGCGTCGCCATCGACTCGACTGTCTTCCTTCAGAATGACATCGCCCCCGAAGGACACCACATCGCCGTCGACGCGCGCATTCCGTTCGACCGTCACCGCTCCGCCGTAGCTGATTGCGCTGTCAACGCGTTGGTTCTCTTTGACCACGACGGGCCCGTTCATGTTGACCAGGTCGTTGTCCGACACGCCACCGGCTTGAGCGGCATCGATGAGTGCGTGGGCTTGTTCCTTCGCTGCTTCGGCTTCTTCGCGCCTCGCTTCGCGCTGTTCTTCCGCATTCTCGCGCATTTCTTCTGCTTCTTCGCGCATCGCTTCGACGTGGGCGATCGCAGCCTCGGCATCTGGCTCAGCCTCGACGCCTGGTTTCTCGTTGCCACTCGGCGCCGCCTTCAGGTTCATCGGAGGAATAGGAGGAATCGGAGGAATCGAAGGAATCGGAGGCACGCTGCCGGTCGCAGCCGGCTTGACGATCCACAGCAGCCCCTTCTGTGTCACCTGAAGGCCGTAGGCGCTGGCGACCGAATTGAGCGCATCTTCGGCGGTCATCTCTTTCAGGTGGATCACCGCTTGTTCATTGAGATCACCCGTGGCGACCAGGCTGAGGCCGCCTTTGCGCGCGATCTCTTGCAGCACGTCGCGCAAGGTGCCGTGGTGCTCGAGACTGATCTTGGGGGAAGCGCTGAGTGTGGCGAGCAAGATGACTGCGATCATGAAAGCACCTTCACTTCGGCAAGACCGTTGGTAAGGACACGTTTGAAAGCCACCAGAGACACCACCAACGCCGCGCCCAACCCCACCACCAACGGCAGGGCGGCAGTGCGCCAAACCGCCGAGAGTGCGCTTTCGAGCCCAACGATGGTGTCGCGCAACCGAAGAACCAGACGGGTGAAATGGAGCCCGATTTCGCCGACGTCTGCCTGAGCTGTGAAGGCGAAGAAACTGGCCAGCAGCGCGACGGCGACGATTACCGAAGCCACCACGATTTCGCTCTTCGCCGGCGCACGGGCAGGTGCGACCGCCACTTTCGCCATCACTGCTTGAACGAAGTCAGCAGGCGGCATCGGGTCCGCAAGGCGCAACAGATCTTTTTCGAGCTGGCGATGCTCCTCGAGAAGCTGGGCGCGTTCTTCTTCGGTCGGCGCCAGCTCCTTGAGCAGCTGTTCCAGCTCGAGTTCTTCAGGAGTACTCATGTGACCACCTCGTCAACAACGTGAACCGCCATCTTGACCCGTAGCTTTTCTCGCGCGCGAAACAACCGGGCCATGATCGTGCCCGCCGCGACACCCATCACCAGTGCAATCTCTTTGGTCGTCCGCTTCTGCACGTAATACAGAGCGAGAACTTCGCGATCATCGACCGACAACGTGCCCATCGCTTCCTCGAGAGACGTTCGCACCTGAGCGCCAATGGCTTGCTCTTCAAGCGAGGCTTCTCCGGAAGCCAGCGAATGAGAATGATCTTCCACGTCCTCGGTCTTCAGCTTGGTGCGGCGCCGAAGAAGATCGAGGCAGAGGTTACGGGCGATCGCGAGCACCCACAGATCGAATGGGCGACTGTCATCGAAGCGATCGAGGTTCTGGTAGGCGCGAAGAAATGACTCCTGCGCGACTTCGGCGGCCTCGGCCTCGGTGCGCAGCAGCCGCAAACAAAGGCCATACACCGGACGTTGAACGCTGCGAACCAATGCAGCAAAGGCGTCATTGTCGCCACGACGCGCGCGGCGGACCTCTTTCACCCACGGCTGAATCGCGTCAGCTGCCATCATCGCCAAAGGGAAGGGAATGGAAATCGCGTGCGTCGCAGGATTCACGCTTTGCAATACGCGCAAGAGCATCACCCCATTGCTGCGTTGGGTGAAACCTATTTTCTGTAGGGTTTCGAAGACTTACGGACTTGAGCCGCAGGTTTTCCGCCTTTGAGAGGGCGGGGAGCACGGGGTGGACGCTCTGCGCCGCTTTCTGGAGGAATTGGGGTCGTACCCACACGCACCCGCTTCCGGCGAAGGCCGTCTTTTCCTATCCACCTGCCTTTGCGCACGGGCTCAACGCTTGGCCCGCGCTTCTTCACCGCGCGGGGATCCGCAGCGTGCGCGACTTTGGTCGCGACTGGAGCAGGCGCGTCGAGTTCCTCGTCGTCGTCGTCTTCATCCACTTCGGCACGCTTGCGGTTGGCGAGTTGGCCAGGTCGTTCGAGCTTCTGTTGTTCGACGTGGGCCTGAGTGGCGCGAATCTCGTCGGGCGTGTCGTCGCGATAGCTGAAGTGGAAGAGCCGCTTGACCACCAGCGTCGCGTAGCTGCCAGGGGTGAGCGTGAACGCGACGTTCAGCTTCATCAACGGCTTGTTCATCTCGTCGGGCTGGGTGCGGCCGAGCACCAGCTTGTGGGGGTAGACGAGCAAGGGGCGCTCTTCGTGCTTGAAGTAGAGAAGGCGGCGCGACTCGGGGATCGCGAGATCCTTCAGCGCCAGGTGCTCTTTGCCCAGTGCCCACTCAGCTGCCTCGCGCACCTTTTCGTCCTTGAACGTCGAGTCAGGCGCGAGCAGTGGAAAGGTGAGGTTTCGCAACCAACCCAGCACCTCGGGATCCGAATCCTTGTGGTGCAGCAACGTGCCGGCCTGGTACGGCATCGGAAACAAGTGGTCGCGTGGAAGCGTCAGCTGCAGCAGTCGGCGCGCGCCTTCGTTCCACAGGTAGGACTGGAAGGTGAAGAGGATCATCGCTCGGTAGTCCGAGTCGATCTGCAAGAACGCCTTCAGGTAGTCCTTCGGATCCTCGCGCAGCGAGTTGAGCACCCGGAAGTACTTCTTGTTCGCGGGCCATGGGCAACGCGCATCCCACGCGTTCCAGTTTGCCTGCCAGAAGCCCTTCACCTTCGCATCGTCAGATCGATCGAGTGGCGAAGGGCGGGCCAGGTAGTTTTTCAATGCCGCTTCATAGTCGCCGCGGATCAGGTCCTTGGCGATGAAGCCTTGGCCGTGTTTCAGCGAGCCAAAGCGCTGCGAGTCGAAGTAATTGACCACCCCAAGCCGATTGACCTCGGCGACCGAAAGATTGAGCTGGTTG
>JANOHG010000541.1:0-7162 GCA_031406375.1 Archangiaceae bacterium
CCGCTTCACGACAGCACGAACTTGACCGGACGACTCAGCACGAACTCTGGTGCCCTGGTACCGGTGCTGTGCGATCCACGGGTTCACATAGCCGGTCACGCTGATTGCTTCGAGCCCCGCCCTCTCGAGCGCTGCCGCATAACCCGCCAGCGTGTGCGCGCCGTATTCCTCGTGAACCTCAATGTGCCAGTTCTTCTGGTAGTCCTTCTTGCAGATGAACTCGTTGGCCAAATGCGCCGACAGCCGCACGTCATCGGGCCCCAGCCGTTCGTGTTCCGCGCCTTGGCCATGTTTGAATTCTTTGGCAAAGCGCTCGAACGTCGCGATCACCTCGGGCGAGCGCAGCTTCATTCGCCATCGCAACTGACCAGGGCTCACGCCGTCACGCACCAGCACGTGCCCGCCGGACTTCAGCTCGCGCGCTGCGTTCGCAAACGCCTTGTCGAGCGCCGCCAGCGAGTAACCGCTGTACGAGAAAATCTCGTGCGTCACCGACGAGAAGACGATTGTCGTCGCTGTGTCGGCAGGCACGTTCTGCTCGATGATGTTGCCAAACTGCAGGCAGACGTCCTCTGCCTGGTAGTGGTTCTCGTCGCTCATCCTCAGGAACTCGCGCGATAAATCCACTCCGACGAACGCCGACGTCGGAAACACTTTCGACAGCTCGACCAGCAGCTTCCCGGTTCCGCACCCCTTGTCGACAATCAACCCAGGCTTGATCCACTTCAGCAGGTCATCGAGCTTCTGCTGCAGCGACGCGTCCATCTGGGTGCCATACGAAAGAAAATCGCGCTGATGCCCCAGCTCTCCGTCATCGTTCACCAGGGTCTGCGAAAAAATATGCTGGAGTGTGGTTCGGACTTTCTGCTGCGAATACAGAGCGCGCGTCTCGGGCGACGCTTCGTCTTCCCAGCTCAGGCCAGACGCGATCCGCTTGACCAGTTCGTGCGGAGTCGAACCCTTCACCGTCTGCGAAACGACGGTGAAGCCTGCGTCAGACCAGAGCTTCTCGACGTCCCGGTTGGCGGTGTAAACTGACGTGTTCGCGCGGGTGGGGGCGCGGCCGACCCGCTTCGCGACCTGGGCCACCACGTGGTCGACCCATTCGCCGGGGACATCATCCACCTCGATCAGCTCGAAGGGCTTCGAGGTGCGCAAAAGCGCAGGTCGCACCAGCTGCGATCGCACTTCTGCCTCGAGTGGGTTGCGACGAGTGCCCGCGTGGTTCGCGCCGGTGACGACGCAGATGACCCGGTCAACTGGCGCCGAGCCGAGAGATTGCAACCACGCGTCTTGCGCCTTCGTGACTGCGTGAAAGCGGCCGATCACCAACGCATCCATCAGCGTCCTTTGGGTTCGTGGTGACGGCCAATCAGCTTCGCTTGTAACGGTACACGGTGGCTGGCTTGCTCGTGGTGATTCGCTTTCCGGGGGCCTTCTCGATCAAGCCGTCTGCCAGCATGCGATTGAACCTCCGGCGAAAGTTGCCGGGATCCTGCACCTTGTCGAGGACGATCGCGAACACTGTTCTCAGCTCGGGGATGGTGAAGGTCATCGGAACGAGATCGAACGCGAGGTTCGAGTAGTCGAGCTTTCCACGAATGCGCTCGAGCGCGAGCTGAAGGATGTCGCGGTGATCAAACGCGAGCTCGACCTTCTTCAGAGCGTCGACGACGATCCACTGCACATCCGAAGCGTCGCCACCCGCGCGTACGATGGGAGCCAGGTCTGGGCGCACGAGCGCCATGTATGCGACCGAGATGACCCGCATGCGTGGATCGCGACCCGACTTTCCGAACGTGTACAGCTGCTCGAGGAACACGCGGTCAGACGACAAGCCGGTCTCTTCGTGCAGCTCGCGCTGCGCGGCGACATCGAGATCCTCGCCCTGCCCGCGGGGTGAGTCGTCGACCCGAAGGAAACCTCCCGGAAGCGCCCAAGCTCCTTTGAACGGATGTTCTTTGCGCTTGATGAGCAACACCCGCAGCTGCGCATCGAGGATGGTGAAGACGACCAGATCGACCGCGACCGAAGGGCGTGGGTAGTCCTTTGGTTTGTAGCTTTCGAGAAACGCACTCTCGTCGTTGAACGCCCGAACCATCGGCTACCGGGTGACTGCGCGCGGCTTCTTTGCTTTGACGGCCTTCTTCTCAGTCTTCCTTCCTTTGGCTGGCGCCGCCGGCACCTTTTTCTTCGCTGCCGAAAGCGGAGTGACCTTCGCCAACGGCGTGGTTGCCTTCGCCGCCTTCGTAGCCTTCGCCTTGCCAGCTTTCTTGGCTTTCTTCAGAGGCTTCTTTCCGCCCCCCGAAGCGATGTATTCGCGCCGCAGCTCCATCAGCTCGTAAGCGCGGTCGGCGGTGAGATCCGCCACCTCGTCTCCGCGGCGCAACGAGGCGTTTGTCTCGCCATCGGTGACGTAGAAACCGAACCGACCTTCCTTCAGCACCACCGGCTTTCCAGACACCGGATCCGCTGGGTACGAGGCGAGCGGCGGTTTCGCCTGACCGCGCCCACGGAACTGCTTGGGCTCTTTGAGGATCACCATCGCTTCATCGAGGCTGATCGTGAACAGCTTCGCCTCGTTGTCGACGCCCATGTTGCGCGTCTCGGTTCCCCATTTGAGGTACGGCCCATAGCGACCGTTGGCGGCAACGACTTCTTTCTCGTCAACCGCACCCAGCACGCGGGGCAGCTCGAGCAACTTCAGCGCGTCTTCGAGCGCGAGCCCGTCGAGCTTCATGTCTTTGAAGAGCGAGGCCGTCTTCGGCTTGTCTTCCTGAGCTATCTTCCCCTTGCCCTTCACTTCCGGCATCTCGCCCAGCTGCACATAAGCGCCGAACCGGCCGTTCTTCGCGTAGACGTTCTTGCCGCTGGTGGGGTCGACGCCAATCGGTATGTCGCCGCGGGGCGCCGACAGCAGCTCGACTGCGCGGGCGACCGTCATCTCATCAGGAGCAAGGCTCTCGGGCACCGACACCGTGTCTTCGCCGCGCTTGAGGTACGGCCCATAGCGGCCAGGCTTGACGACTATTTCGTTGCCGTCGGGATCTTTTCCAATCGGAATCGAGTTCACCGCTGCTGCGTCGATGTCAGCGATGTTCTCAGTCACCTGCTCGTGCAGCCCCACCAGGCCGATCTTCGGTTTGCCCCAGTAGAATTCTTTCAGGTACGGCACCTTGTCCTGCGTCCCGGCGGCAATCTCGTCAAGATCGTCTTCCATCCGCGCGGTGAACTTGTAGTCGACGAGGCCAGCGAAGTGCTGTTCCATCACGTTGACGACCGCGAACGCGACCCACGCAGGAATCAGCGCCTGGCCTTTCTTCCAGACGTACTTCGCCTGCAGGGTACCCATGATCGACGCATAGGTAGACGGCCGGCCGATGCCGAGCTCTTCGAGCTTCTTGACCAGTGATGCTTCGGTGTAGCGCGCCGGAGGCGTCGTGGTGTGACCGCGGGCTTCAATCAGCTCGACCGGAACCGTCTCGCCCTCTTTGAGCACGGGCAGCGCAGTCTCGCGATCCTCGAGCTCCGAATCGGGATCATCACTGCCCTCGACGTAAGCGCGAAGGTAGCCAGGGAAGGTCAGCGTGCGACCCGACGCCGAGAAGACGACGTCTTCCTTGTCGGTGTGCGCGCCGACGCGTGCCGACACCGAAACGCCGATCGCGTCTTTCATCTGGCAGGCCAGGGTGCGCTTCCAGATCAAATCATAGAGCTTGAGCTCACCCGCGTTGAGCTTGGTCCTCAGCTCTTCGGTCGAACGGAAGTTCACCACGCCCGCATCATCGGCTTCGGCCGCGGGTCGAATCGCCTCGTGGGCTTCCTGCGCGTTCTTCTGCTTCTTGACGTAGGTGCGCGGCTCGGCGGGCAGGAACTCGTCGCCCCACAATGCCTTCACCTGCGCACGCGCAGCCGACACCGCCGTCTCAGACAGGTTCGTCGAGTCGGTGCGCATGTAGGTGATGAAGCCGTTCTCGTAGAGCCCCTGCGCGATCCGCATCACCTGTTGCGCGCTCATGTTGAGCTTTCGTCCCGCTTCCTGCTGAAGCGTTGACGTCATGAAGGGCGGCTTGGGCGATGACCGCGACGGCCGTTCTTCGACGCTGCGCACAGTGAAAGGCAACCCGCCCAGCCTTGCAGCCAGCGCCCGTGCCTGTTCCTCATCGAGCAACACCACGTCACGGGTTGCCTGGCCCAGTTGATCGAAGTCCTTGCCGGCGGCGACGCGCTTGCCGTTGATTTCAAGCAGTGAGGAAGCGAACGCCGGCGTCGTCGGGTGCTTCGCGCCCAAATCCCAGTACGCGATCGATCGAAACGCCATTCGTTCGCGCTCGCGCTCGACAATCAACCGGATGCTCGGCGATTGAACGCGCCCGGCCGACAGCCCACCTTTCACCTTCCGCCACAGCACCGGAGAGACTTCGTAACCAAACAGGCGATCCAAAGTGCGGCGGGCTTCTTGCGCGTCGACAAGGCTGCGGTCGATGTCACGACTCGCCTCCAGCGCGTGCTTGATCGCCGCTTTGGTGATTTCGTGGAACACCATTCGCTTGACGGGCACCTTCGGCTTCAGCTGCTCGTGCAGGTGAAACGCGATCGCCTCACCTTCTCTGTCTTCGTCGGTTGCGAGGTAGAGCGCGCTGGATTTCTTGAGCGCTTCCTTCAAATCCCGAACGACGTCTTTCTTCGTCACCTCATAGGTGAGCTCGAAGTTGTTCGCGGTATCGACGCACAAACCCGAGGAAGGCAGATCCACCACGTGGCCGATGCTGGCCATCACGTTGAAGTCGGAGCCCAGGAACTGAGCGATGGTTTTCGCCTTTGCGGGCGATTCGACAATCACAAGCGACTTGGCCATTGGCGCGGGTCGATATGTGGAACGCAGGTGGTCCGTCAAGGACGCGTGTTCGATGCGACCTGATGAAAGTTCATTTCCTCGTTCTGAATCCGTCGGTTGCGAGCACGAGCGCATGAACGTTTCCTGGCTCGTGCGCCGAATGTCCCGCGTCGGCCACAACGTTCAACGCAGCTTCCGGCCAGGCGCGATGAAGGGCCCACGCAGATTCGATCGGGCACACCACGTCATAGCGGCCCTGGACAATCACGCAGGGCAGGTGCCGAATCTTCTTTAGGTTGTCGAGCAACGCGCGGCCGTGGGTCAGCCAACCTTCATTCAAAAAGTAGTGGCACTCGATCCGCGCGAACGCGAGCGCGAACTCATCGCCACTGGTGCGCCGAATCATCTCTTCGTTTCGGTACAGATGGCTGGTGCTGCCTTCCCAAACGCTCCACGCGCGCGCTGCCGACAGCTGCACCTTCGAATCTGTACTGGTGAGCCGACGGTGGTACGCGCTCACCAGGTCGCCGCGTTCGGCTTCGGGGATCTCGTTGAAGTAGGGCTCCCATGCATCCGGCCAGATCGCGTTACATCCACGTTGATAGAACCAGTCGATTTCCTGCTTGCGCATCAGAAAGATTCCCCGCAGCACCAGCTCGGTGACGCGGTCGGGGTGGGTCTGCGCATAGGCGAGCGCGAGCGTGCTGCCCCACGAGCCACCAAACACCTGCCACTTTTCGATCGCCAGGTGCGTGCGCAGCGCCTCGATGTCGGCGACCAGATCCCAGGTGGTGTTGTTCTCGAGCGACGCGAACGGCGTCGACTTGCCGCAGCCGCGCTGGTCAAAGAGCACGATTCGGTACGCCGCCGGGTCGAAGAAGCGCCGCTGCTTCGGCTCACTGCCACCCCCGGGGCCCCCGTGCAGAAAGACGACCGGCTTACCCTTCGGATTGCCAGACTCTTCAAAGTAGAGGTCATGCCCAGCGCTGACGGACAGGCGACCGGTGCGATGGGGCTCGATGTGCGGGTAATAGGTACGCAGCTCGTTCATGAATCCGCTTTTAGAGCAGCTTCTCGTTCACCACGCGCCAAAGCGGTGCCGGACCTTTTCCACCAGCAGGCCGCCGATGCGATTTCCGTCGAGGCGAAGCGCCCGCAAGCCCTTGAGGCGAGGCGAGTCGAGCAGCGCCTGAACTCCGGCGGGCCCGAGGTGATTGCGCTGCAGCGACAACCGCTTCAAGGCACCGAGCCGGTCGTTGAGCGCGATCACCCGGGCGCCAGCGTCGCCGACGAGGTTGGTGTCGAGGTCGAGTTCTTCCCAAGCAGCCGCGCCTGGAGCAAAGGCCAGCGCCTCGACGCCCACTTCGCGCAGCGCGTTCGACGCCAGACTGACGCGGTGCAGGCGGCGAAACCACTTCGTCGCGCACAACACTTCGACGCCCACCGCGCTTAACGTGTCGCTGCTCAACTGAAGCGACTGGAGCGCCGGAAGCGCTGAAGGGCCGGTCTTCGCAAGCATGATCGCCCCCAGATCATCCAAGTGCTGCCCTTCAATCGACAACGCCTCGAGCGCGCCGACGTGGCGCGAGCCCAGCAACATTCCAAGCCCATCGAGTCCGATTCCCCGCTCGTACGCGCCGGTCGAGTTCGACAACCTCAGCCCCGAAAGCTTGCGCAGCGACGCAGACGCCGCCAATTCCACCGCCCCCTTCTCACCCGAATCGACGATTCGCGCCGTTCGCAGCGGCTCGCGGGCGAAAATTTCATCGGCCTTCTCGACGAAGGTATTCGCATACAGCGTCGCCTCGTCGACGAACCCGCGACGGAACTTCAGGTTCAGAACCTGTGGCGAGATTGCCTTCCGCCACGCCTCTTCGTGCAGTGACAACAAGGTCCACTCGCGTTCCTCGAGCTGACGCTGCTCAGGGGCATCGGCCGGCAGGCTTGCGCGTGCGCACTGCACGGCGATGAACTCACCCCGGGGGTCGCCCTGCTCGGTGAGCCAATCGGAATAGACGAGTCTGGGCGCATCAAGCTCAGGAGCAGCGAGCACCGCCTCGAGCAAGGCCGCGCCATCGGTGGTCGCGTGGCGCGGCCTTTCGGACTCGACGGTCAACTTCAATCGGTCGTCCCGCTTGCGCTCGCCCCACGCCGAACACCGCGAGGCATTTTGGGCAGGGACTCGCTCGACCCAGGGTCGCAGCTCGGGCCACCCTTTGCCCGGATCCGGATCGAGCGCCCGCGTTCCGGCCAGGCCAATCGTGATGCCGCCCGAAGAATGCACCGCCAAACACACTGTGGTGCTCGCGCGCGCATCGACGTGGT
>JANOHG010000565.1:0-4973 GCA_031406375.1 Archangiaceae bacterium
GCGTGCTGCAGCAGCGGGGTACGCGGTTCGACCAGCTGCTGCGCGAAGCGGCGCGCGTGGGCCCCGCGGACCCGAAAGCCGAGCAGTCCCTGCTGGACGGGGTCGATACGACCTGGGCGCGGTTCCACGCCGCTATGCAAACGCCGGCGCAGCACGCGGCCCTCGATTCGCTCCCCGCCGCATTTGCCCAGGTGCGCCTGCGTCTCAACCTCCTCGATCCGGGCGCCGTGGTTCCCGCCCTCGCGCGCCTGCAGCGCGTGTTAGGCGCCGTCTGTGGCGCCGCAGCCGCAGACAACCCGTGTGCAACCCTCCCGCCTAACGGCTCGCCACTAATCGTTCGCAACGCCGACTTACACGCTTCTGTCACTTCGAGCGGGTACCGGTAGGCAGTTACCTCGTGCAGGTGCGCCGCGGTTCACTCACCACCCAGACGGGGCCCTTCGAGCAGAGCGGCGAAGGGCACGAATGGCTCGTCGACATCTCTGGAAGCTCGGTGCTCGCAGGCCGCGTCGAACCACCGACAGCGGGCGTTCGGGTGCGTTGGCGATCCGGCGACTGGGCAGGCGGCGCGGCTGACACGGTCACCGACACCCAAGGAGCCTTTCGTTTCGAGGGGGTCGCGGCGGGAGTGCTGCTCGTCGAAGCCGAAGGAGAGCAGGGCAGCGCAGCAGCACGTTCGATGGCGAGTACGACGGATCTCGTGCTGAGGCTCGCGCGGGGCCGGTTGAAGGTGATCGTCCATGACGACCGCGGCGCAGGTGTCTCTGATTTTTCACTGACGCTGGTTCCGCAGTTGGGAGGGCTGGTGCGGCGCTTTCCGGTGTTGAGTCCGACAGGCACCTTCGCGCTCGATCTTCCGGCAGGGAAATGGCGAGTCGAGGCTTCTGCCGACGGATTCGGCGACGCATCGCCGCAGATGGTCGAAGTTCGAAGCGTCGAAGCCGAGGTCCGGCTTGGGATGATGCGCGCCAGCCCGGTGAGGGGGGCGGTTCGAGATTCCGTGTCGCGGCTGCCGATTCGCGGCGCGACGGTCACGATCATTCGACTCGGCGGGCCTCCAGGACAACAATTCCGAAGCCTCGGCCGAAGCAGTGCGGGTCAGACAGATGGAAACGGCGAATTCTACGCGCCCGCGGTGGCGTTGCCAGCGAGCGTCGAAGTTCGCCACTCTCTCTACGAGACGGCGTGGCAGGCGATCCCCACTGCGCGCGATGGAGTCACCCGGCTCGAGTTGCTGATGAAGCCAGGCA
Source organism: Archangiaceae bacterium (assembly GCA_031406375.1). Classification (GTDB taxonomy): domain Bacteria; phylum Myxococcota; class Myxococcia; order Myxococcales; family Myxococcaceae; genus JAGSPQ01. The sequence continues at coordinate 1,251 of JANOHG010000565.1, forward strand.
GGTCGCCTGCGCACAGCGAACGCATCCTCGAATATGAGGGCGTCGGAATGCAGCTGTCGGGTGATCAGGGGCGGATCTGGATAGCGCAGGTCTATGAGAACAGCCCCGCTGAGCTCGCAGGCATTCAGAACGGTGACGTCATCGTGCTGGTCGATGGCAGGCCGATCGCAGCGCCCGTCGAAGAGGTGGTGAAACAGATCGTCGGCCCTGCGGGCTCGGTAGTGAAGATTACGGTGCGGCGTGGCGCAGAGACGCTCGAGTTCTCGGTGCGACGCAGGGCGATCACGCTCTAGCCCGTTCGGCGCTTCTTTCTGTCTTTGCGCGATTTTCGATCGCCCGGCTCTTCCTTCGCCAATGCAGCAGCGCTCGCCCCAGGATAAGGAGTCCCATCGGGCAATGGCGTCTCGGCTGGCGGCTGCTCGGTTGGCAGTGCAGGCAGCCGGACGACGAAGGTCGTGCCCTCGCCTACTTTGCTTTGAACGGCGATGGTGCCCCCGTGGTTCTTGACGATCCGTTGGCAGATCGCCAGGCCCAGGCCGGTACCCTTCGACTTGGTGGTGAAGAACGGCACGAAGATGTGCAGCTGTTGATCCGTTGGAATTCCAGGACCGTTGTCGGTGACGTCGATCTCGACGAACTCGGTGCCGCGAAACTCGCCGAAGCGCTCGGGCTTTAGCGTGCGAATGACGATCTCACCTGGCTTGTCTCCCAGCGCTTGACGGGCGTTTTGTACGAGGTTGATCAATACCTGCTTGAGCTGTTCGGCATCGCCGTCGATCTTGTTGAGGGCTTCTGCGAGCTCGACCTTCAAGGCGATGTGAGTCGGGAAGTCGTTTTGAATCAGGCGCACGGTGCGGGTGACGACCTCGTTGAGGTCCGTCACACCGAAGCTCTGCTTGAGGGGGCGCGAGTAGTCGAGGAATGCGGTGACGACGCCATTGAGCCGGCTGACCTCTTCGACAATCACTTCGAGAAATTCTCCGTCCTCCCCGGTTAGCCGTCGAGGATCGAGGCACTGAACCGCGCCTTTGATCGCTCCGAGCGGATTGCGAATTTCATGGGCGAGGCCGGCAGACATTTCGCCAAGTGCGGCGAGACGATCGCGCTCTCGCATTCGCTCGTACAGCTTCGAGTTCTCGACCACCGTTGCCAGATGTTCGGCCAGCTCGAGAATCAACGCGATCTCGTCTGACGCAAACGCCTCGGGAACGCGCTCGTCCCAAAGGTTCAAGAAGCCAATGACCCGATCGTTACCCACCAACGGCACAGTGATGCCGGCCTTCATTTGCTGCAGCGCCGCGCGGACATCGTTGAGTCGTTTGATCTCTTCACGGGTGCGCTTCAGGTCGGTCGGTTGCTGGCGAAGCTCGATCGCTCGGCGTTCAACGGTCTCGAGCAGCTGAGCCTTCTCGGTTCTTGACAGCAGCGAGCGCGCCGTGCCGGCATCGAGGAACAACGAGGGTTGGGGGCCGCGGCTGTCGAGCAGGCGGAAGCCAGGGCGATCTTCTGCGAGCAGGTAGATGCTGGCGTGGGTAATCCGTCGCGTCTCGTTCAAGCCATCGAGCAATCGCGCAGAGAGCTCGGCGACGTCGATTGCGTTCGCAGTGCGTTGCTGTAGCTGGCGCGCCTGTTGAAGGAAGTCGAACCGCTCGCGAAAAAAAATCGCGACCACCCGTTCTTCCACCTTCTCGCGCACAGGCTCGAGGAGGATCAGCATCACGAACGCCGCGATGATCGTGTTGAATACGAAGAGCGACTTGTTCGATTCCACCCACGCAGTCAGCAGAACGAAAACAGCGGCGAGGATGATCGCGAGGAATGTCTGTGAGGCGATCTTCCCGAGCAGCTCGTGAAGATCCATCAACCGCAACCGCAGCAGTGTTTGTGAGAGGAAGAACAGGTAAAGCGTCGAGACGATTGGCCCCAAGGTGGGGAAGGGCACCCCAAACCGGCCGAGGAAATCGAGGCCCGTAAACACAATCGCCGCGCCAGCTCCGATGGCCAAGTATGCGAGCCGGGCGCGATCGATCTTCGACTCTGCCGCGCGCATCCGGCCGAGCACCAACGAAACTGAGAACCCCATCGCCAACAGCACCCACACCGACACTGCGACGCGGGCCCAGAGAATTTCCGCCAACGGAGACGCTCCGACGGCGAGGCCAAAGACGACGGAGAAGAACGACATTCTGCGACCGTAACGGGCGGCGCGCGGGCTGAAGTTGAGGAACTCGAGGAAGAAGGACAGCGCGGTGGAAGGGACGATGGCTCCCGTGACGATCGTCGCGGCGAGGATCAGCCGACCCATCAGTGTGCCGCTATCCGAAGGGAACAGGCCTTCGAGGAACTTGGTGAGGTAGAACGCCCCGACCGACAGCGCGAACGCTCCGAACTGCGTCAACACCCGTGGGCGCTGTGCACGCAGCAGCACCGAGACGCCAAGCGCCAAGCCGACGATCGCTGCGAGCAGTGAGCTTTGGGTGCGGATATCCATCTTCGTTGTCGCTTAGTGTAGCCCTCGGCCGATGTGTGTGAAGATCGCCTGCGACGCCCATGACCCCGGCTGCCTTGGTTGTTCTGATCTCTGCGCTCACGGGCGGATCCATTGAGGAATCCGCTCCGGTCGACGTTCCTTCCGACGACGCTGACCCGGGGTTTACCCGGGTTGTCAACCCCGCCTTCCCGTCGCCCATCGTTCGCCAGGTTCCGATCGATCGAGGTCCGAAGGTCGAAAGGGCAGATCTGGCGCCCTACTTCGCGACCGGCAAGCTCGCCGGCGCCAAGTGGGCGTTCGACGAAGGCCGTCTGGAAAAGGCGCTGAAGCTTCTCGAGAGCGAGGACGACTCCGTTCAAGTGCGCTACCTGCGTGCGCTGGTCTACCTGCGCAGCTCTGACTTCAAGAAGGCCTCGGTAGAACTGCAGTCGTTGGCGGATCTGTACTTGCCGATGCGCGATCGCTGCCTGCTTCAGGCAGCGTGGGCTTACGAGGGCTTGAGAAACTTCGAAGCGGCTGCCGGGCTCTACGAGAAGGTGAGCCGTACTTCTCGCCAGTTTCCAGACGCACGCGTCGGGCTGTCTCGCGCGCGCCGTCACCTGCGCGATCTCACCGCCGCGAAGGCCGCTCTGGTTGAGTTCATCGACAGGCCCCCACCTGCCTGGGGGCGGGACCTCGGAGCCGACGCGCTGCTCGCGTTGGCAGATGTTCATGCCGCGAAGCAGGATCTCAAGGCCGAGAAGGCGACGCTGCTGACGCTGTGGTCGGCCCACCCGATGTCTGCGCAGGCGGCGCGGGCCGAAGCGCGACTGAGCAGCCCACCGCCTACATCAATCGAGCAGAAGGTCACTCGAGCCGAAGCGCTGATCGATGCGCACCGCAACGTGCAGGGCATCACCATCCTCGAGCCGGTGGTGGCGAGCCTGAAGCTTCCTGAACCCATCGCCTGCCGTGCCCATTTTGCGTTGGGAAAAGGGCAGCGCAAGCAGCGGCAACACGCGAAGGCTGCCGAGTTGTTGGGCGCGGTGGTGAAGAAGTGCACCGACGCAGATCTGCGCGCGCGGGCGCTGTTCATTCTTGGCTTTTCGCGCAACATCGTCGACCCGCAGAACTCGGCTGCAACCTACGAGATGCTCGCGCACGACTACCCAGGTCACCCCTACGCGGACGACGCACTGTTCGCCGCCGCCGAAGTCCACTTCAAAATGGGTGACCAAGACAAGGGAATGCGG
>JANOHG010000637.1:0-11908 GCA_031406375.1 Archangiaceae bacterium
CCTGTACTCGCTGTGCCAGGAGCTCGCGCGTGAGATTGCAGCCGACGGTGAAGGCGCCACCAAGCTGCTCGAGGTGAAGGTCAGCGGCGCGCCGAACCTGAAGATGGCGGCCGACTTCGCGAAGGGAATCGCGGGCTCGTCGTTGGTCAAGGCGGCGGTCTTTGGTGCGGATCCAAACTGGGGCCGGGTGCTGGCTACGGTTGGTGCGCGCGCCGGGTCGCAAGGCTGGGCTCTGGATCCCCATGGGTCGAAGGTCACCATTCAGGGCATCTGCGTCTACGACAAGAAGCCCACCCTTGACTCCCCTGCGCGGCTGAAGGCGCGGATGCGTGAGCCCGAGGTGAAGGTCACCGTCGAGTTGCGCGCGGGCGAAGCCGAATCGACTGCCTGGGGCTGCGACCTCTCGTACGACTACGTGAAGATCAACGCCGACTACACCAGCCTGCTCAAGCCCGCTGCCGACGGCTCGGTGGCGCGAGATGATCGCCTCACCAACTACAGCCCGAGCTTCAAGGTCACTTTGCTGACCCAGGCGCTCTCGTACATCTCGCGGTTCTCGGGCAAGCGCTGCGTGTTGAAACTTGGCAAGGCGGCGCTGTCGAAGGATTCGCTGCGGCAGTCGTTCTGCGAAGACGTCAACCTGCTGAAGTCGGTGGGCATGGTGCCAATCGTCGTTCATGGCGAAGCGCCGGGCGCATCGGGCGATGCGAAGCTGCGTGAGGTGCTCGTCACTGGAAGCACCAACCTCGAGCTGGTAACGCTGCTCAACCGCAACGGCAGCGCGGCAATTGGCGTCTCAGGCCAAGACGGCGGCCTGCTGCGCGCGAAGAAGGGTCTTTCGACCAAGGGTGAGTTTTGCGTGGGCGAGCTGTTGAAGGTGAACGCCGAGATGCTCGAGATGTTTCTCGCCAAGGGGTATGTGCCGGTCATCGCTCCAGTCGGGATTACCGAGTTGGGTGAGAGCGTGCCATTGGACGCCGACCAGGTGGCGGCGATGGTGGCGAAGGAACTTCACGCGGCGAAGCTGGTGTTGTTGACCGGCTCGACAGGGCTAATGGTCGAGGACGAGTTGGTGCAGCAAATGCCCACTTCGCTGCTCGAGAGCCACCTCAAGTCGGGCGCGTTCGACGGGAATCTGCTCGCGAAGGCGAAGGTCGCGCTGTGGGCCGCGAACGCAGGCGTCGAACGGGTGCACGTGATTGATGCGCGGACTCCGCACAGCGTGATTGCGGAGCTCTTTACCGACCAGGGCGTTGGCACGCTGGTGACGGTCGGATGAACGCAGGCCTGCCGGCAGTCCATTTGCGGCGCGACACGATTCGCCGCCTGATTCGTTCTCAAGTCATTGGCACCCAGGAAGAGCTTGGCAAGCTGCTCGAGAAGGCGGGCATCGAGGTCACCCAGGCCACGCTTAGTCGCGACCTTGGAGCCTTGATGGCGCGGCGAATCCAGCTGCCTGAGGGTGGCACCGCGTACGAGCTCGACGATGCTCCGATGAGTGGCGGCGCAGAAGGGTTGCGCGCGGTGCATTCGCTGGTGACCACCGTCGATGAGAGTGATGCGATGGTGGTTCTGCACACCCGGCCCGGTGCAGCTTCGGTTGTCGCGGCGGCGATTGACGGCGGCCGCCCCACCGGAGTGCTTGGCACCATCGCCGGCGACGACACGATTTTCATCGTCCCCGCCAAAGGCATTCGGCCTGCGCGAGTCGCCAATCACTTGAGGACCATTTGGAAGAAGGGGAAAGGATGAGCTCTGTCGTTGCAAAGACTGATGCTGCCGGAGGCGCCACGCTGCATCCGCAGGTGCTCGCGTTCTCGAGCTCGCTGAAGTTGGATCGCGCGCTGCTCAAGGAAGACTTGATTGGCAGCCTCGCGCACATCGCGATGCTGGCGCGCCAGAAGCTGGTGCCCGAGGCCGATGCACGGGCGATTCACCTCGGGCTTGTGTCGCTGTGGGATGACGCGGCGAAGGGCGTACTGAAGTTGCCCGACGAGGAAGATGTGCACATGGCGGTCGAGGCCGAATTGCACGCGCGCATCGGAGCGCCATCGCAGGTGCTGCACACGGCTCGCTCGCGCAATGACCAGGTGGCGACGGACCTAAGGCTGTGGACCCGTGAGCAATGTGCGCGAACGCTGCATTCGATTTCCGCGCTCGTGACGCAGTTGCTGCAGTACGCCGAGGCGGGGCGTGAGGTGGTGCTGCCGGCATACACCCATCGCCAGCGCGCGCAGCCAATCTCCCTCGCGTATTGGTGGGCGTCGTGGGCGGCTGGGCTGCTGCGCGACGCCGAGGCGTTCGGCTTCGTGCTCGGGCAATCGGACACGCTGGCGCTTGGAGTCGGAGCGATTTCAGGCACCTCGATGGACACGGATCGCGAGTCGGTGCGCAAAGCGCTTGGCTTCGCGCGGATGACGCAGAACGGGCTCGACACCGTGGGAGATCGCGACTTCGCCCTCGATTTTCTCTACGCCTCGACCCGCCTGCTGGTCCGCCTGGGGCGCCTGTCGACCGATTTGATCGACTTCTCATCGAAAGAGTTCGGCTTCGTCACCCTCGGTGGAGAAATCGCCTGTGGCAGCTCGATGATGCCGCACAAGCGGAACCCGGATGTCTTCGAGTTGCTGCGCGGTAAAAGCGGTTCGGCGATTGGCGCTCTCACCGGGTTGCTGGCCACGGTGAAGGGACTGCCGGGCGGCTACAACCGCGACTTACAGGAAGACCGCGGGCCCCTGCTCGAGATGGGCACGCGCGTCGACGAATGTCTGAGCGTGCTGCGCTTGGCGTTGAAGAACATCGCCTTCGAGCCCGAGGTGTGCCGCGCCGCCCTCGAGGACGGCAGCACCCAGGCGACGGATCTCGCCGAAGCGCTGGTGAAGAAAGGGGTCGCGTTTCGCGATGCGTACCAGGCGGTGGGCCGACTGGTGCGTGCGTCGCGGGAACAGAACCTCGCGTTGGCGAAGCTGACCGCGGCGCAGGCTGCGCAGGTCGACCCCCGCTTCGATGCCGGGGTGCTGGCGGTGCTCGAACCCTTAGCTGCGGCTGCGCGGAAGAACTCTGCGGGGGGCACTGGATCAATCGCAATTTCGCAGCAGTTGGTACAGCTGGCGGTAGGCGTCGCGGAAGTTTCAGAGCGCGCACAGAGTGTTCCGCGACTCGACGGGTTGTTCTTGAAGCTCAAGGAGAATTGGAAATGAAACGTGACTTTCTCACTCTGTCAGACCTCTCGAAGGACGAGCTCACCGCGCTGATGCGCCGCACCAAGATGCTCAAAGAGGCCCGCGCCCAGCGCAGGGTGGTGCAGACGCTTCAAGGCCGAACGCTGGTGCTCATCTTCGAGAAGGCCTCGACCCGCACCCGGCTTTCCTTCGAAGCGGCGATGTCTCAGCTGGGCGGCCACTGCATCACCTTGCCGCCGACGGACAGTCAGATGAACCGGGGCGAGCCGCTGGAAGACACTGCGCGGGTCACTTCGCGCTATTCCGACTGCATCGTGATGCGCACCTTTGCGGATCAACGGCTGCGGCAGTTCGCGAGCGCGTCGACGGTGCCTGTCATCAATGGGCTCACCGACGGTGGCCACCCGGTGCAGCTGCTGGCAGATTTGTTCACCATCGAAGAACGCCTAGGTGCGATCGCCGGAAAGACGGTCGCCTTCGTCGGCGACACCGCCAGCAACATGGGCCGTTCGTACTGCGAAGCGGCGAAACTGTTCGGTTTCACGCTGAAGCTCGCGTCGCCCCACGGCTATCAGCCCGCGCCAGAGGTGATGAACGCGAACGTGCAGATCGCCGCCTCGCCGCAGCAGGCGGTCGCAGCAGCCGACGTGGTGGTGACCGACGTGTGGACGAGCATGGGGCAGGAAGCAGAAAAAGAGGCGCGCCTCAAGGCCTTCAAGGGGTACTGCGTCGACGGGACGCTGATGAAGCTCGCCGCCAAGCACGCCATCGTTTTGCATTGTCTGCCCGCCCACCGCGGCGAAGAAATTTCAGCCGAGGTCATCGATGGCCCGCAGTCCGCCGCATGGGACGAAGCGGAGAACCGAATGCACGTCCAGAAGGCGCTGCTCGAAACCCTGGTGCTCGAAAGCGAGAAGGCCGCGGGAATCAGCGGCATTCAGGTCGACGACGAGATGGCAATCGACGCTCGCGCTTGAAGGAGAAATGACGATGAGAGTTCTCGTACTCGGCGCCGGATCCGATTCGTCCGGTGGATTTTCGTCGGCTGCCACCGAGGCGCTGCTGGCCCTCAAAGCGGGTGGAGCAGAAGTGGTGTTGCTGGACAGCAACCCAGCCACCCTCGCCACGGATCCCGACGTCGCCCACCGCACCTACCTCGAGCCGGTGACCCTCGAGGCGGCGACGAGGATTCTCGCGCTCGAGCAGCCCTCGGCGGTGATTGCGACCCTGGGCGGCGAGATGGCGCTGGCGCTCGCACGGCAGCTGGGTCGCTGTGGCGCGCTGGGTAAGGCAACGCTGCTTGGAGTCACGCTTGACGGCCTTACGCAAGCAGAGCTGCTCAACGCCAAGGTCTTGGTCGCAGCCCACGCGGGTTGGCAACAGGCCGAGCTGTTGGTGCTGGCGGACGCGAAGGGAAGCTCGGAGGTGGCGGGCACAGTCGAGCTGCTCGAGCCCGTCGGAGTTCACCCTGGGGACTCGCTGGCGGTTACGCCCGCTCAATCCTTCAGCCCGACACTGCTGCAGAAGATGGAAGAAATCGCCCTTGGCGCCATGGCGCAGACTTCGATGCAGGGCCTGGCGTCGGTGCGATTGGCGATTCATCCCCCCGATGGGCAGATTGCCATCCTCGAGGTGGGCCTCGCGCTGCCAGCCCACACATTGCTCGTGACCCACGCGTCGGGCCGACGCCTCGCGACGGAAGCAGCGCAGTTGCTGCTGGGCAAGCCGCTGACACCTTGTGGAACCCGCGGCGGTCGATTCGTTGCGGTCAGGGCTCCCCGGTTCGATTCGCAGCGACTTGGGAAGACTTCCGATGTCGGAAGCCAGGCGCGAAGCACCGGTGAGGTGATGGCGTTCGGCTGCCAGCTGGGCGAGGCGTTGGTGAGGGCGCAGCACGCACTGGGAGGCGCGGTGTCAGGCCGCACCTGGCATGCAGCCGAAGGTCTCGAAGGCTCGAACACGGCGCCGTGGTTCGCGTCCGAGCTCGCGCTGGTCGCTGAACAGACGCGACGGCTGAGCGCCTTTCGTCGGCTCGATGCAGTAACGGATGCGGCGCTGTGGGCGGCGAAGACGCAGGGGTTTTCCGATTCTCAGCTGGCGCTCTTATGGAACTCTTCCGAGGCGAAGGTGCGGACGCTGCGCGAAGCGCGGAACGTTCGCCCCATTTTGCGGACGCAGGGCGACGTCTGGACGCTGACCTATGACGGGGTGAGCGCTGCGCAACCGCCCACGCACCCGAAGACAGTCTTGATGTTGGGCGGTGGCCCGCGGCGAATCGGGCAGGGCGGAGAGCTCGACTGGAGCTGCGCACACGCCTCACGTGCCTTGCGAAAGGCCGGGATGCAGGTGGTGTTGTTGGACTGCACGCCAGCCGCATCGAAAGCCGAGTTCGATGGGATATGCATCGGTGCGGTGGCTCGCGAGGAAGTGCTTGAGCTGTGCGCGCTGCTGAAGCCAGTGGGTGTACTCGCGCAGTTCGGTGGCCGCACGGCCTTGGAGTTGGCGGCAGAGGGTGTTCCGATGCTGGGGACGGCGGCGGTGGATCTCGAACGGGCGTTGGATCGCGCCAAGCTCGCCGCAGTGGTCGAGTCGCTGGGTCTGGCTCAGCCGCCGCGGCGGTTCGCCGATACGATTGAGCAAGCCACCCGCGCTGCCGCGGAGCTCGGCTATCCGCTGATTGCGCGCACAGCGGGGGGAACGACGCTGGTCCAGTCAGCCAGTGAGCTCGTCGTTGGCGACCTCGAGAAGTTTCTCGCTGAAGCGACCGAAGCCGATGTCGAGCTGCTGCGCGACAAGACCGGTCGGGTGCTGATTGTCGCCGTGCTCGAGCATGTCGAGCAGGCAGGCATTCACTCAGGCGACGCGGCCGTCACCCTGCCTCCCCATTCGTTGTCCTCGGAAGTCGTCGAGCGGCTCAAAGACGCGGCCGCTTCGCTCGCTGGCGCGCTGCAGGTGGTTGGGCTGCTCAACCTGCGCTTCGCGGTGCAGGGCAAAGCCGTCTTCGTGCTCGAAGCGAACCCACGCGTCGCGCGTACTGTTCCGTTCGTCGCCAAAGCCACCGGGTTGCAGTTGGCCGAGCTCGCCGCGTCGCTTGCCCTCGGCGCGACCCTCGAAGAGCTCGACTGCACGCGTGAGCCCACATGGCGCCACGTCGCGGTGAGGGAAGCCGTCTTCCCGTTTTCCCGTTTTCCGGAAGCGCAGGTGGCGCTTGGAACGCAAATGAAGTCGACGGGCGAGGTGATGGGGCTGTCGGAATCCCTCGCGGTCGCGTTTGGCAAGAGCCAGCTGGCCGCTGGTACTGCGCTGCCTCGCGCAGGCAAGGTGTTCCTCTCAGTGCAAGACGACGACAAGCCAGCAGTGGTGGATTTGGGCAAGCGGCTCAAGGCGCTCGGCTTCACGCTGCTCACGACGGTCGGCACGCAGGCGTACTTGGCGAAGAAGCGCGTCGAGTCCGAAGGGGTGCTGAAGATTCGAGACGGTGGCAACCACATCGGCACGCAAGTTCGTTCGGGCGAGGTGGCGCTGTTGATCAACACCATTGATGCCGACGGGAAGAATGGCGATGACAGTTTCGCGCTTCGGCGCGAGGCAGTCGCCCGCTCAGTTCCCTATTTCACGACCGTTGAAGCTGCACGGCTCGCCGTCGCGGCACTCGAGGCCCAGGCGGCTGGAGAACGGCAATACCGGCCGCTGCAGGATTGGCTTTCGAAGAGGTGAGGTAGGGCGATAGGGGTCTGAAAGATGACACGTACTTTCATCGGTCTTTCGCTGTGTTGTCTCATCAGTGGCTGTGCGACGGCACCGCCACTGCCCGAAACGCTGACTGAGTTCGTCCCCACCGGAGAAATCGTCATCGGCTCGATGGGTGCGTCCTTCGATTCGGTTCGGGTGCGAAAGCCCAACGTCAATTTGACCAAGCGCGCCGACGGCAGTTGGGGTGGGGTGATAGGAAACACCGGCATCGACGTCTCGGTCACATCCAAGAGGGTGACTGGGGTCGGCCTCACGTTGGTGCTCGAAGAGTCGGGGGGTGAGAAGGGCACCATCATCACCGGTCAGTGGAAGGGGAGCATCCTGCGGTTCGAGATCACCGCAGAGCAGGCGCTGATTCGGACCCCCACGTTCAGCACGACCTTGAGCCGCTCGAGCCCGAATACCTTTGGCTCCCGTGGAGAGCTTGTATTCAAAGGCGAAGCCGCGCTGGCTGAGCCACCATGGCCACAGTTCGCGCTCGCGATGTTGGCCGCGTTCACCACCAACTAATCGAAGAACGACTATGATGGCGCGATGCAGACACTCGCGCTCGCCGTCGTTCTAGTCGTGGCAGCCCCTGCCCTGGCTCAGGTTCAGGTACACATCGATTTACCTCGCATCGTCTTCCCAGCGCCTCCGACGCTGGTGGTGATTGAGCCGGGTGTCCAGGTGGTGGAAGACAACGATGACGAAGTCTTCTTCGTCGACAACTGGTACTGGCACCGCCGTGGTGGCCATTGGTACCGCAACCAGACCCATAATGGATCCTGGGTAGTCGTCGAAGAGCGGGTGGTACCGCGGACCATCGTGCGGTTCGCGCCAGGCCATTACCGCAAGTGGCGCGGCCCCAAGCACGGTCATGGAGCGGTCATCATCAACCCGCCCGGCCCCGGTAAAATCAAGGTCAAGAAGCACAAGAAGCACGGCCACCACGACTGATTCTTCCAGTCAGGATGTATTGGCCTGAGTTGGACTGGATTCACCTGTCTTGCGCAGCCAACGCTGAAGTCAGCTGAAGCGTTTCACCCGGCCGATGAGCTGAGTTCCAACCTTCACGCTCCAGGATTCGAAGCGTGCGCGTGGGACCCCCTTCCATTCGAGCTCCTCGAGCGTTTGGGGCAGCGGCACATCGGTGCGCAGGGTGGCCAGCTTTCGGTAGAGCTTCGCATTTTCCATTGAGGCCGCCAGCGCTGCGGCCATCTTGTTCGCGCCACGGGGTCGCACCTTCCATTCGTAGGGTTGCCGCGGAATCTGTTCGAGGTGGTGGTAAGCGCCCAGCACTTCGGCGGTTCCCTTCTCACCCCAGCCATCGATTCCCGGGATTCCATCGGCGGTGTCGCCCACCAGCGCCAGAAAATCCGGAACACTGGCGGGATGCAGGCCCTTGTCGACCAGTTGGCTGGCTTCGGTGGTTACTTTGTTTCGCATGCGATCGACCTGCACCACGCGTTCACCGCGAAGGCACTGCCCGAGGTCTTTGTCGGGCGTGAGGATTCGCACTTGGCTCACCCGAGGATCATCGGCGAACCGCGCGGCGGCCGCCGCCAGCGCATCGTCTGCTTCAAATTCCTTCATCGACCAGACGACGATTCCCAACGCCGCGACCGCTTCTTCGACGTCGTCGAACTGCGAACGCAGCTCATCCGGAATGCCAAAGTCGCTCTTGTATCCGTCGAAGAGCGCGTTTCGAAACGAGACAATCGGGTTGTCGAAGGCAATTGCCAGGTGGGTGACCGCTTCCTTCGGGTCGTCGAGCAGGCCAAGCATCGACTGCACCACTCCGACAGTCGCCTTCAAATCTCGCCCCGCGTTCGTGTGCGAAGGGCGCTTGCTGAAGTGTGCCCTGAACAGTTCGTAGGTGCCGTCAACGAGGTGAACTCGCATTTGTGGATGGCGTTTAACACCCGTCCGTGGCCAAGCCGGAGTAGATCAAAGGCCGAAAAATCGGCTCCGAATAATCAGAAGGGGCTTCTGGGGTCTTCCGACGGTTCCCGCAATGCCTTCCCAAGTCCGCTGACTCTCTGGCGATTCGCCCTGGGTGGGTGTAGCTTAGTGAAGTTACAACCTAACTGGAACGGCCCCGAAACCATGTTTGATTGGCTCCACACATTATTTTCTCGCGATCTCGCGATCGATCTCGGTACCGCCAACACGCTCATCTACATCCGCGGCATTGGGATCGTCAGCAACGAGCCATCGGTCGTCGCCGTTCAGCAGGACGCGCGCGGCGGTAAGAAGGTGCTCGCAGTTGGCAAAGAAGCCAAAGAGATGCTCGGGCGCACGCCGGGAAACATCGTCGCGATTCGGCCAATGAAAGACGGCGTGATCGCCGACTTCGAGATTACCGCCGCAATGCTCAAGTACTTCATTCAGTCGGCGCACAACCGGAAGATGTTGGTGAAGCCGCGAATCATCATCGGCATTCCATCCGGAATTACCGAGGTCGAGCGCCGCGCGGTGCGTGAAGCAGCCGAGAGCGCGGGCGCCCGCGAAGTGTATTTGATTGAACAGCCGATGGCGGCGGCGATTGGCGCGGGGCTTCCGGTCACCGAGCCGTCGGGCAACATGATTGTCGACATCGGAGGCGGCACCAGCGACGTCGCGGTGATTTCGCTGGCTGGCATCGTCTACGCCAAGAGCGTTCGAATCGGTGGCGACAAGCTCGATGAGGCGATCATTCAGTACGTGAAGCGCAAGTACAACCTGCTCATTGGCGAGCGCACGGCCGAGACGATCAAGATGTCGATCGGCACCGCGTACCCGACAGATGAGGTGATGACGATGGAGATTAAAGGTCGAGATCTCGTCGCCGGCGTCCCGCGCACGCTCTCGATTACCTCGGACGAGATTCGAGACGCGATTTCTGAGCCGGTGAATGGAATCGTCGAAGCAGTGAAGATGACGCTCGAGCGAACGCCTCCCGAGCTGGCAGGTGACATCGCCGACCGCGGCATCGTGCTCGCAGGCGGCGGCGCGCTGTTGAAGAACCTCGACACCCTGCTGCGCGAAGAAACCGGCCTGCCGGTCTTTCTTGCCGAGGATCCGCTGTCGGCGGTGGTGATTGGCGCAGGGAAGGCGCTTGAGTCGCTCGACATCCTTCGCCAGGTTTGCCAACCGGGTTAGTCGCGGTTACCCAACACAACCATGCTCGTTCCGATCACTCTCGCATTCGCGCTCGGTGCGGCTCCTGCCGCGCCCAAGGAAAACCCGATGTCGTTCTTCGATTTCAAGACCAACACCCTCGATGGCAAGCCTGCCGACCTCGCGCAGTACAAAGGCAAAGTGGTGGTGGTGGTGAACACCGCGTCAGCGTGCGGCTTCACGCCGCAGTACGACGGGCTCGAGAAGCTGTACGAAGAAATGAAGGACAGTGGCGTGGTGGTGCTCGGATTTCCTTCCAATGATTTCGGCGGGCAGGAACCCGGCACGCACGAAGAGATTAAGAAGTTCTGCACCTTGAAGTTCAACGTCCGCTTTCCGATGTTCGAGAAGGTGAAGACGAAGGGCGAGGGCCAGTCGCCCATCTACGCATTTCTGGCGTCGAAGAATGGCGAGCCAAAATGGAACTTCCACAAGTATGTCGTGGGGAAGGATGGCCAGGTGAAGAACGCGTTCAAGAGCTCCGTCACGCCCCAGAGCACTGAGCTGCGGTCGGCCATCGCAGCCGCGCTAAAAGAGTAGCCCGCATCAAGGCAGCGTCTCCCAAGCGCCCAACAGGTCGGCGACGACGACGATCCAAAATGAGTCCGCTTCGACCGAAGCGGGCGGCCACGCCAGATGGGTTCGGCAGAAAGCGGCATCGCGCTGAAACCCAGTCTCAAAGCCCTTCCGTTGAGGTTTGGCCAGTGCAACCTTCGCGCGCGGCCAGTAACTTGCGCGCGCCATGAGCAAGAAGAAGCGCACCGTCGATTCAGAAGAAGACTTCTCAACGCTCATCGAACGGGACTTCACCGCGCTCGCGAAAGCAGGAACGCTTCCCGTGGGCCACGGGCTCGATGGGCAGGTGGCCGAGATTGCTTCTCTGCTCACCCGGGGTGGCAAGTCGCCGTTGCTCGCCGGAGACCAGGGCGTCGGCAAGAGCGCGCTCGTTCAAGAGTTCGCACGTCGCGCGTCGGAAGGATTGTTGGGCGAGGCGCTTGCCAACAGTCGGATTCTTGAAGTGACGGCCGCAGGCGTCTTCGCCCGCACCGCGGGCCCCAAAGGCGCGGCCGAGCTGTTCGAAGAAATGCTCGAGCATCTGGCGGCGGGGGGCCCGACGCTCATTTTCGTGCGCGATGTCGCGATTGCGCAGGGCAGCTCGCTGGTGCCGGTGCTGATTCGCGCGCTGCGGGCCGGCCGGCTGCGGTTCATCTTCGAGTGCGAGCTGCGCCGAGCGCACGAGCTGCTGCGCAGCGACGAAGCGTTGGCCGAACGGCTGCATCTGCTCGTCATCAACGAGCCGACCACCGAGCGGGCGCGATGGATTCTCGGCCGGGTCGGGGAAGAGCTCGAGACGCAACTGAAACTGCCGATTGAAGCGTCGGCGTGTGACATGGCCTTGCGGTTGTCGGTGAAGTTCCTGCTTGCGCGCCGCCTTCCCCGAAAGGCAATCGAGCTGCTGAAGGAAACTGCCGCCGAGGCGGCGGGCGCTTCACGCGAACGGGTCACCGACGAAGACGTGCTCGCCCGCTTCTGCGCAACCACCCGGTTGCCGCGCTTCATGGCCGATGATGCGCTTCCGTTGGATCTCGACGAGGTGCAGACGTTCTTCGCCACACGCCTGCTCGGCCAGCATGAGCCTGTGCAGGCAGTGCTGCGCAGCGTCGCGTTGCTGAAGGCGGGCCTCAACAACCCCCGCCGCCCACTGGGAGTCTTTCTTTTCAGCGGCCCGACGGGCGTTGGAAAGACGCACCTGGCAAAGCTCTTGGCTGAGTACCTGTTTGGATCTTCTGATCGCCTCGTCCGGCTGAACATGGCTGACTACCCGGACTTCG